>JBDTHH010000686.1:0-13787 GCA_039937055.1 Ktedonobacteraceae bacterium
GTGATGTACATTCCAGCGGGGATACTCATCGACAGGTATGGCGCGCGCCCGGTGCTCATCGGGGGCAGCGTGCTGCTGGCAGTGGGAGGCATCTCGCTCCCGCTCTTCCCGAACATCACCTGGCTGCTGGCATGTCGCTTTATCGCCGGCTGCGGCACAGGGGCGGTCTTTGTAGCGGGAGCCAGCGTGGCCGCCGGATTGGGTAAGCATGCATCGCTGGGCCAGGGACTCTATGGGGGCGCGGTACAGATCGGCTCTGGCCTGGGTCTGCTCGTGACGCCGGTTCTGGCGGCCTGGTTCGGCTGGCGCGGCGCGTTCCTCTCGTGGGGCCTGCTGGGGCTGGCGGCTATTGTCGTATGGCTGATTGTCAACGAGGGTGAGGAGGTACCCAGGGCGGCCAGAAGTGACCTGCGAGCAGGCCTACGCTCGCCCTCTGTCTGGACGCTGGGGCTTTCGCATATGGGGACCTTCGGCCTGGGGAATGCCATGGCGGCCTGGCTGGCGATCTTCCTGGCCCACGAGTACAGTCTCTCGCTGGCGCTGGCGGCGACGCTCAGTTCGCTGGCATTGCTCAGCGGCATGTTCTTTCGCCCGCTGGGAGGCATCATGCTGGCGCGGCGCATCGTCCGGCCCATTCCACTGCTGCGTATGGGCACGAGCATGTGCTGCGCCGGGGTAGGCGTGCTGGCCATCCCCCTGCGCTTCCCGCCGCTCACTGTGCTGGGCATGGCCTTGATTGCCATCGGGGCTACCATCCCCTACACCCCCGTTTTTAATGAGGCCGCCCACCTGCGCAGCGTCGGCAAAGGGATAGCGCAGGGTCTGCTGAGCGTATTTTCAACGCCTTCCGTGCTGCTGGGGCCACCGTTGATCGGTTTCCTGTTTGATCGGACAGGAAGTTTTAGCTATGCCTTCGGCGCCATGTTGCTCTTCGGCGCCGCCGCGATCACGGCCTCGTTCCTGGCCGGTCCCGCTGTGAAGCGTGAGACCACGCACCCTGATGATGTGTAACCTGAACGAGCGTTTCGCTGATCTGGCCATTGCGCTCGTAATCCTTGCTCAAGCGGTGAGAACGGGAAAGCCAGCCAAACATGCGCTCAACAATCCCCATCGGCGTGGTTGAATGCTGAAGCCGCCACGCCAGTGTCACATTCCACCACTTCGAGGTCCCCGTCGCCCTCCGCTTTGCACCAATCGGACAACTTCTGCCTCCAATAGGCCCCATCAGCCCAGATTTTTTGAGACGTAGCACCAACAGAGCAAGTATCGTCCAGCGCTTAGAAACATGGGGTTGACATTGGTATGTGTGATGAAAAGGCAGCTCACGTCTTTCTCTTCACACTGCCTTCTCGCTTTCCGGTTCGTCCAAACGGCTCGGAAAGCGGATTTACATCCGTAGTGGCGATTTTTGCAAGGATCCCAGTCCTACCTGTATGCTTCGTCCATATTCGGAAATGGCCTTTCAAGCCAAAATCAGTATATGGAATAGTGGCAACCAGATCGTACTTTTTACTGGACTGGATCTCTTTCGCCAGGGCTTCAGCAAGAACAGGTTTAACATCGTCACTCAGTTCAATGACATTGAAGCCCCCATCTTGAATCGCTGCCTTATACGCAGCGAACGTGAGAAGCTGATGATGGGTCCTATCTGTATATTGGAAGTGATCCAGATCATGCCAATGATCTGGATTAATTTCATTCGTAAGATAGTAACAAATTATATTTTTATCTTCAGCAAGGTTCTGCCCAATGTTTGAATGAACATACAGGCGAAGAGAAGCGATCAGCATGTCTGTATTTGGCCATTGAGATCGGCTGGATGCCAACCGGGTGCTTGTTCCTATATACAACAGTAAAAAAATTACACCCACCAGCCTGTAATATTTCCTCCATGTCCTGCGCATATTCTGCTTGCCATTTTCCAGGTATGAGAGACCATATTTCCAAAATAATGCACAGGCATATCCTACAAGAGGCATGATAAAAAAAACGCTGAAAGCAATATGTTTGTGGAGTGAGGTCTCCTCACCTTTATAAAGATGATAGGCTATAGGAACAAGCGATGTAGCATATAAGATAAGCAGAGTACAGAGAGAGGAAAAACGCTTGTCATCCTTACGAGAAAATGTTTTGCTAAAAAGAAGAAACAAGCCAATCCATCCAATCCCATAAAGAAGGCCTCCGAGTGGCAATATTTGATGGAGCAGAAGATAAGCAGGAGTTTCTACACTCTGAGCAACTCTGTCGGTTGTTGAACCTTGAAGGCCTTTTATAAATGATGGGTCCATTTGGATATATGCGAGTAGAGCAAAAACGGCAAAAGAAAATAGGGCTAACCCTGTATAGAGGCATGCTTTGCGCCATCCCTGACAATACCAGGTACAGTAAAAAAGCAAAGCTATTACGCCTGGGATATCCCCGCCCGCTGCATATTTTGCCACAAATGCAACCACAAGCAACAATCCAATAGCCAGAGGCAGCCAGGGATTACTTCTGGAACTCACATGAACAGCAAGCAATGTTGCTACTGCTAGAAGACAGAGACACAGCGCGTCATAGGTTGCCAAATGGCTCAGAATAAGCGTAGATCCTTGACAGGCAAACAACAATGCAGCAAAGAGGGCGCTCTTTTTCTCTTGAGCAAACAACTTCTGTGTGATGTAATAAACACAAACTGTCACAAGAAGCATGCATATCATGCTGAATGCCCGCACCAGTTCCAATCCTCCGATGCTATCGAGCACGCCAGCAATGACAGGGTAGAAAGCCGGATAGCCAGAAAAGTAAGAAGCATAGATATTTATAACAGCCGGTCCTCCAAACCATTGTGAGAGAATGCGGTGTCCTGCAAGGATATATGTCCCTTCATCCAAGGATGCACTATTGCGTAAAAAGAAGAATGAAAGACTCACTTGTACAAGTAGTATCATTCCAAGAAGTACGCGTTCTTGCGTGAGCCATGAATCTGTCACCAGGTTTGTATAACGGATCTGTTGATCCTGAGTCTCAATTGCTACAGCACGCATGTCTCTCTCCTCCTCACTCCACTTAACACCATAAATGCTGTGGTAACTCTCCTTATTAACAGTATATGTGTATTACGAATTCACATCCATTGTCTATATATAGTTTGACACATAAATCGGCTCTTATGAATTCCTAAAGACATTATGCGATACGATACAGCACTCGCCATCAAACTCTGAGAGACACAGCCATGTTCTCTTTCTATATGGCAGTTCTAGACAAGGAGCTTATGGAGAGCTAGCAAGGCCACACTCACCACACGTCCTATGAGCGAACACATCTGCTACTTTCTGCGGGATATATTCGTTTACCAAGTAGGAGTGATCTCAGATCCTGCAAGTACGTTTTGACCCCTCGTAGGGGCGACGATCTCAGCCTGCAAACGCGGGCGAGGCAAGCCGTCGCCCCTACGGGTTTACAGGGCACCGAATTAGTATAGGAGAGCGTTTTATTATGCAAAGACCTAAGGCAATCATCTTCGACCTTGATGGGGTATTAACCGATACAGCAGAATACCATTATCAGGCCTGGAAGCGCTTAGCCGATGAAGAGCACATCCCCTTCACGCGAGAAGAGAACGATGCACACCTGCGCGGCGTCGGGCGCCGCGAATCGCTGCTCTACATGCTGCAAGGTCGCCAGGTATCAGAGGCCCAATTACAAGACATGATGGAGCGCAAGAACCGCTACTACAACGAGATGATCACATCGATGACCCCTGCCAACCTGGTCGCCGGAGGGCGCGAGCTGCTCGCGGAGATCAGGCAGGCAGGGATCAAGGTGGCGGTCGCCTCGGCGAGTAAAAATTGCCGCACCGTGTTGCAACACCTGGATATCATCAGCGCGCTCGACATTATCGTGGATGGCAACTGTGTGATCAACAGCAAACCTGCGCCCGATCTCTTCGTCTTCGCAGCAGGAGCGGTCTATATTCCTACCCCCGACTGCCTGGTCATCGAAGACGCCGACGCGGGAGTCGAAAGCGCCAAGACCGGCGGCATGCAGGCCATCGGCATTGGCCCTGTTGAGCGCTTTCATCGGGCCGACAAAGTCCTCCCAACGCTGGAGAACAAGCACCTGCAAGATCTACTCGATTAGGCAGTTTATTTCCCGGCCAGAGTGGGCGACTTGCAATACATAGAGAGATAAGGAAGGACAACTTGTGAGTTTGTGGCAGATATGTGAAGATGCATTTGACCCTAAGAAACTGAACACTCAGGAAACCGTTTTTACCATTGGCAATGGGTATTTTGGAACACGGGGCGCATTTGAAGAGGGCTATTCTGGATCAGAGCCAGCAACCTTGATCGAGGGTGTTTTTGACAACATTCCGATTGGGAAGGAAGAGCTGGCCAACGCGCCTGACTGGTTGTCCATCAAACTGTTCGTCAATGGCGAGCGCTTCCGCTTAGATCGAGGCAAAATCCTGGCGTACGAGCGCATCCTGGATATGCAGACCGGGGTCCTCAGCCGCACAGTGAGTTGGGAGAGTCCCACCGGGATAGCTCTCAGGCTCAAGATCGAGCGCTTTGCCAGCCTCGCGGACCAGCATGTTGGTATGATCCGCTACGCTGTCACCAGCGAGGGGCAGGATGCTGACCTGGAACTGTGGGCCACGCTCAATACGGCGGTTGGGAACTACGAAGTGCTGCACTTCGAGCCAGTTGACCAGAGCCACATGGACGACACCCTACACTGGTTGCAGACCGAGACGCGCCACTCAAAGGTGCAACTGGTGCAGACCATGAGCTTCGTCACGCAGAGGCAGGATTTCCACAAGGCGATCCTGGATTCAGATATTGCACCCAGCTTCCATCTGAAAGGGCGCCTGGCGGCCGGTGATACCTTGACCACCGAAAAACTGGTCGTGATGTACACCTCTCGCGACGGTGTGGAGCCGCGTGCTACCGCTATCGAGCGCCACCTGGCCCTGTTGAACGAGGCCGCGCCAGAGGGGTCAGGCTCTCTCTACGATAGATTGCTCGCGCGGAGCGCCGAGGCCTGGCAAGACTACTGGCGCGCCTCGGATATCATCATCGAGGGCGACGACGAGGCGCAGTGCGCGGTACGCTACAGCATCTATCAGTTGCGCATCAGCGCGCCAGTGGGAGATAAGCGCTACAGCATCGCCGCCAAGGGGCTGACGGGCTTCGGCTATCATGGGCATATATTCCATGACACCGAGATCTTCATGCTGCCTTTCTTTATCTATACCCACCCGCAGGTCGCGCGTGACCTTCTGCTCTATCGCTACAATCTGCTGCCGGGGGCGCGAGCCAAGGCGGCGAGCAATGGCTACGAGGGGGCGCAGTATCCCTGGGAGAGCACCCTGGATGGCGATGAGGCCACGCCGGAGGCCATTATCCACCCGGAGAGCGGCGAGATCATACCCGTGCTCAACGGGCATATTGAACTACATATCACTTCCAGCATCGCCTATGCCTTCTGGCGTTATTGGCATGTCACAGGCGACGACGAATTCATGCGCGACTACGGGGCCGAAGTGCTGCTGAGCACTGCCGCCTTCTGGGCCAGTCGCGCCGAACAGCACCCGGAGCACAACGACTACGAGATCAATGGCGTGATCGGCCCCGACGAGTGGCACGAACATGTCAATAATAACGCGTTCACCAACTCGATGGCGCGCTGGAACATCCAGGCAGGCCTGGATGCCCTGGCATGGATCAAGCAAACGGCTCCCCGGAAAGGACAGGAACTGACCCAGCGCTTACGCCTCGATGAACAACACCTGCAACACTGGCAAGATGTGGTTGCGCGCATGCGCATCCCCCAGGATACGGAAACCGGTCTTCTCGAACAGTTCGATGGCTTTTTTAAGCTTGAGCCACTTGATCAGAGCAAGTACAAGGACCGCACCACTTCTTACCAGGCTATCCTGGGCATGCAGGGCGTACAGGGCCACCAGATCATCAAGCAGGCCGATGTGCTCATGCTGCTGACTGTCTTAAACAGCCACTTCGATCTCGCAACCAAACGCACGAACTGGGACTACTATTACCCGATCACTGATCACAATTACGGCTCGTCGCTTACACCTGCGCTGCATACTATCCTGGCCTGCGAAGTGGGTGATATCGAGGCGGCCTACCAACTCTTTATGAAAGGCGCCCTGGTGGATTTGCAGAACCTGCGAGGCAACAGCCCTGAGGGCATCCATGATGCCTGCGCGGGCGCCGTCTGGCAGGCTGTGGTCTTCGGATTCGCAGGACTGCGCCTGGACGAGGATGGACCCAGCACGCATCCTTCCTGGCCCGACAATTGGACGCGCCTGGCTTTCAACTTTTTCCATGCAGGCAAGCCCATCTCTATCGATCTACACCGGCCAGTATCCTGACATATCAAAACAAGCGCCCCGGTCTGCGTAGGGGCGATGGCTTGCCATCGCCCCTACGCAGACCGGGGCGACAACGGATCTACCTTCACGAAATGCTTGACAAACGCGTCCCAAAGGGCTATGATACAGCCGAGGCATCTAGTAAACGCGGCGCATTCGTCTAGTGGCCTAGGACGCCGCCCTCTCAAGGCGGAGATCACGGGTTCGACTCCCGTATGCGCTACCCTGCAAGAGACAAGGACTAAACTCCTTGTCTCTTTTCCTTGCATGGCAAATTTTTGCTATAGTTATTACTACAGAGGTCGCGGCATTATTTCTCACGGTGGCCTCACCTGCCCGAAAGAGAGGCAAGAAACCTCGAAATAGAGAAGTGAAAGGAACTCCAATGTATAAGAAGTTACTTGTTGGATTGGTACTACTCAGTATGTTCACGCTGCTGCTCGCAGCCTGCGGGATCGAGAAGCCCGCGTCCATCGACGCCGGCGGCCCATCAGTGAAGATGGGTACAAACGCTTTCTTGCAGGCAAGCATTACAGTCCCGAAAGGCAAGACACTCACCCTCATTGACAGCGCGGCCGCCCCCCATATTATCCAGAATGGAAGCTGGGTCAACGGGACCGCCAAGACAACGACCGAGAGCGGCGCCCCAACCCTGAACATGAGTTTCAGCGGAAGCGACACGCAGGCAACGCCCCCCTTTACGACCGCGGGTACCTTCCATATCTACTGCACCATTCATTCAGGCATGAACTTAACGGTAATCGTACAGTAGAGGCATACTCACCAGGGGCATATTCTTGCATGTGTCCGTCCTTCAGGGCATCTGTGAGGATATGTCTCCCTATTTAATGCAGAGGTAACTGCCAGCCTATCTCTCGTCTCTCATACGAGATAGGTGCGTTATCTCCACGTTTATTGGAATGGCATAGTACTTTTATGGTAGGTCACGCAGAGGTTTTGAGAGCCTACCGCCGCAGTATGCTATACTTCTTCAAAAGTATTTGACTGATGCAGAGGGAATTTTACTCATATGCGGCTACATTTCTGGAAACAGTTGAAAATAGGTACCTGTCTTACTCTCTATATGAAATTGGGGGCAGTGTTCCTTCTCCTGAGCCTCTGTGTGTTAGTGGTCGCGTGCAGCAGCGGCAGCAGCCAGGCAGATCCAGGCAATCCAAATGCCACCGCCACCATTCAGTTCGGCGGGGGAAATTCTTCGCCCACCCCGGCTCTGCCCCCATACACCTGTGGCGCCTGGGCTACCGAGACCTCGCCTGCGCTCAACACAACCAAAACCATCAATGTCTACGCGAAATACGTGCATAATGTGGACGGCAATCCCGTGGGTGTAGGCGGTGCCAGCGCGACCGCTACGGTGCATTGGCCCGATGGTTCGGCAGATATACAGACGGTGACCACCACCAGTGATGGCCTGGCCGTCTTCTCCTTGCCCCCGAGAGCCAACGCCCTTGGGAAGCTGACACTCGTGGATGTCACCTTCAGCAAGGCAGGCCTGCAGAACTGCGCGGTGCCCCAGGCAGCGTACTTTACCTTGGTTGTAGCATCGCCAACAGCTACAGTTACCCCAAGCCCAACCAGCCCAACCGGCGTACCGACCACGACACCAACGGTTACAACACCAACGGTGACACCAACAACGCCACCGATCACCCCGACAGTCAAACCGAGGAAATCGCCAACACCGGGCCACTAATTGAAGCAAAACACTGGCAGGAAGCAGGCCGACGCCCTTTATTCAGGGGCGTCGGCCTGCTTCCTCTTTATTTCATTGCCCAATCAGGGTTACGGATGGATCTTCCTGATCTGATATTCCTGCATCGCGAAAGAGGGTCTTGCTTCTTCCATACTTCAAGTGTCCTCATACAATTGGACGGTCCTCCACAGAATACGGTTCCGAAACGCTTTAGAAACGCTCCATCTGCTAAACTATCGATGAACCAACGTATTACAAATATGTCACATTTTAGCTTCTGAAGGCCAACATACCAGGAATTGCTAGCAGAAAGACTTGAATATTTCCGCCGTTATAGGCATAATTGCATTAAGGGAGATTTCTACCGGAGTAGTAGGACGTGCATTAGGTACGAAACGTTCTTTTCTGGACAAGAGAATGACGAATTTCAAGGGAGTAGACGATGACATCTCCAGATAGCACAAACTATACCGAGTACACTGACGCGCTCGCTGAAGCTGAGCCTATTACAGGAACTTTCGAAGCCTCGACCGATGCTATGATACAGCCGGCACGCTCAGGGAGGCAGCGGGCAACCCCCCGTGGGCGGCAGCAGATACATCCACGGCACACCGATCTGTTACCTCCTCTGGAGAGTGATACTACCAGCCCGAAGATCGCACGGCAGTTGGCGGTAATGCGCGAGGAGAATCACAGGCTGCGCAGTGAGCTGGCCGAGCAGCGGACAGAAGTACAACGGCTCAGCAAGCAATACACCGTCGCTCGCATGCAGACCGAGCAGGAGATCCGCGCTATTCATCGTGGACACCAGGTAGAGATCGAACAATATCAGAGCCATCTGCGCGATATGTTGGACGAGCACCGGCAATTTCAGGACACGAACCGCCAGTTGGAGCAACGCTACCAGAACCTCTATCACTCTTTCCAGAACGAAGTCGAAGAGGAGGCGCAGAAACTAGTCTCCGAAGCCGCCAGCACGGTCATCCTTAGTCCGGAGCGCACACCCGCGTTGCTACAAGGCGTGGTGAAAACGCTACAACTCCAGGTAAAGCAGGAAGGAGACTCGCAAGTATCCCAGGCGCTCTACCTGACACGCTCGGCGCATGACAAAACGCAGCGCCTGGAACAAGACCTGGCGCGGGAACGGCAGCAGGTTGCCGCTGAGCGCGAGAAGCTGATCGCTATGCAGAACAGCGTGCGCGAGCAGGCCGAGCTGCGCTATAAAACACTCCAGGCACGCCTGCGCGGGCGCTGGGTCATGGCGCTTACCCTGATGACAAGCGCGCTCTTGCTCTTGCTCCCCCTACTCCAGTCCATCTTTTTCTACTCGTTCAAGTTCTCGCTCCAGGTCTCGATGTTCACGCCCATTGTGCTGTGTATCGCTATAGCCGCCATATTCGCGCGCCTGCGCTCAACCGTGGGACCCTACTACTCAAGCGCGCCACGAAAGGTACCAGCAACAACGAAGCCGGAGCAGAAAAAGCCACAATCGAAGGCATAGCGTTTCCTCGGGATGGAGGGAGTATCCCTCTACTTGCGGAAGTTGAGCAGTGTACGCACAATCCGGCGATTGCTGATGGCCTGACTGCCTTGCAGGTAGGCCTCAGCTGCCACCTGCTGGACTCCGGTGCTCATGGTAGGATAGGCGTGGATCGTCCCAAAGATGTCGTTCAACGTGAGCTTATGCTGCATCGCCAGGGCCAGCTCGCCCAGCAGCTCGCCCGCGCGCACGCCAACCAGGTGTACACCCACAATCTCATCCTTCTTACCCGCCAGCACCAGCTTCATAAAGCCGGCGGTCTCTCCCTCTGTCTGCGCCCGGTCGATATCCGCCCAGGGGAGCTTCACAATGCGCACCAACTTGTGCTGCTTACGCGCTTCATCCGGTGTCAGGCCTATGCGCGCGGCCTCGGGATCGCTAAAGGTACACCACGGCACAACACGGTAATCCACCTTCTTCCGACCCAGCGGCACCAGGGCGTTGCGCACTGCGATCTTTGCCTGGTACGCTGCGACATGCGTAAAGAGATAGCCACCGGTGACATCGCCTATGGCGAACACATCCGAGGCCGATGTCTGGAGATAGGCATTCACTTTGATGCCATGGGCATCGTATACAATACCAGCAGCTTCCAGGTCCAGCCCCTCAACATTCGGCTGGCGGCCCAGAGCGATCACTATCTCATCGGCTTCGAAGCTTACAAGCTGCTCCCCCTGCCTGACAGTGACTACTTTCTTGCTCCCGTTGCGATTGGCCTTGACGAAGCGCGCGCCGGTGACAATAGTCACACCCTCGCAGGTCAGCACCCCGGCCACGGCAGTCGATACCTCCGGGTCCTCTCGTGGCAGAATACGTTCTGGCCCCTGAATGAGAGTAACAATCGTACCCAGACGCGCAAAGGCCTGGCCCAGTTCTACGCCGATAGGACCACCGCCAACGATGATGATCGACGCGGGCAGGTGCGTAAGGTCAAACACGTCCATATTCGTCATAAAGCCGGTCTCGTGTAGCCCTTCCACCTGTGGAATGGCCGGGCGCGAGCCGGTCGCAATCACGGTCGTGCGACTCGTAATCTCCTCGCCCTGCACGCGCAACACGCGCGGTGATACGAAGGTTACCTCACCAAACCTGACCGTCACCTGCTCCGTATAGACCTTCTCCGCCTCCGCTACGCGGCCTATGACGCCCTGGATATAGCGGGCTACCTGCGCCATATCCACCCGCACATCGGCAGGCGTCACCCCCAGTTTCGCGGCGCCTTTCGCCTGCTGGACCACGCGCGCTACATGGATCAGGCTCTTGCTGGGCACACAGCCGTATCTCAAGCAATCCCCACCCAGGCTCTGCTTATCCACAAGCAGGACGCTCGCCCCCAGAGAGGCCGCGATGCGTGCGGCCGTGAGGCCGCCAGAGCCACCACCGATAATCGTCATATCGTAACGCGCCATGATCTTCTCCTGCACAATCGTATCGCAGGTCATTATTGACCAGCCCGGTAAAAACTATTATAGCCTTTTTTGCTTTTATACTGTAGTTTGTAAACGTCGTGCCGTCAGGAAGAGCCAGAGTAGCCCCAGGGCAATAAAGATGCGTTCTAGCAGACCAAAGTATCCCAACCCGGGTGTGGTCATTTCAACGCCCAGATCTAAAAACATGCTTATAAAGGTGATAAGCATAAGCCAGGCAATGATTCTTAACGGATCTCCCAGCGTTGCCCACAGATCTGCATGTCTGAACGATCTGGCCAGTCTGAAAGCCGCCAGCAGTAAACCCATAAATGCCAGGAATGCTACAAGCCCATGGATCGCGCCATGAGTCGTATGCCGGGTTACTCCCTCCAGGTCTGTTGGAAAGATGCTCAAGATAATTGAACCCACACTCCATGTGGCAAGACCAATCATACCGGAGCGTGCATGTGCGAGTGGTGGGTTGATCAGTAAAAGTCCTGCAAACAGCGCAAATGAAAGTAGACCTCGCAAGACGAAAGCGATAGCCATCAAGAAACTAAAGGCGCCAACGCCAAAATCACTTTCGGCATTAAAGATTGGATTGTAATCGGGACGCAGAAAGTGAAGCACGACGACGAGCATGACATACAGGATGATGCCGCCCATTGTACTCCAGGCTAACCATTTGAGGCGATTTGTTTGCTGTGAGGCCAGTTTCAATGTGTAACTCCTAAAATTAGCAGTATACTGTTCAATCGGATGCGCGGAGCTAGCCGCGATCGATGGCAAAGTACATTATAAAGATAAGCACAGCATACCCCTTATCGGTCCAATGATCAATAAGGGGTATGCTGTGCTTATTGCTGCTATCAGTAGTTAGTTCCACGGCAGGTTTGAAAGTATCGACATCCAGCAGCGGTTTGCGGTGCCGGTTTTCCTATTTGCAAAAAGGTGCGACGCACCCAGTTTGTATCCCTTCCCATGCTATTTCTGATACAATACATGGAGCATAGACTTCGCGCGATCGCCATGATCTCTTCCATAGCAAGTAGGCACTGCATCGATACATCTGATGAGGAGAAGTTACATGACACAATCCAACCAGGCGCAAACGCCGCCCGTACGTAAGCTCGCGCACCACACCATCTGGCAGGACGGCCAGCAGCCAGAGCCATGCATTGTGGTGATCTTTGGCGCCACAGGCGACCTTACCCAGCGCAAGCTGCTGCCGACGCTGGCCCATCTCTGGCACGATCATCCCCTCCCCGAAGGCTTCCTGGTGGTAGCCTTCGCGCGTCGTCCGCTGAACGACGAGCAGTGGCGCAAGATGGTCGTTGACTCGGTCAATACGTTCATGCCCGAAGACGACAAGCTGGATAGCGCAGCTCAGCAGGCCTTCGCGCAACGCACATTCTACTGCCAGTCCGACTTCAACGATCGCGCGGGCTTCGAGAAACTCTCCGATCTCCTTGATGCGCTCGACAAGCGGTATGACACCAGGGGGAACCGCATTTTCTACATGGCCACACCGCCCGATACCGATTCCGAAATTATCTATCACCTCGGCGGGTCCGGCCTGGCACGTCCGGCCCATCCCAACGGGGACGACGAATCGTGGACGCGCATTATCATCGAGAAACCGTTCGGACACGACCTGGCATCGGCCCAGAGGCTCAATCGCGAGGCGGCCCGCGTCTTCCACGAAAACCAGATATTCCGCATCGATCATTACATGGGCAAGGAGACGGTGCAAAACATTTTGGCGCTGCGTTTCGCCAACGGCATCTTTGAGCCGCTCTGGAATCAGAAATACATCGATCATGTGCAGATCATCGTAGCCGAGAGCCTGGGTATCGGCACGCGCGCGGAATTCTATGAAGGGGCAGGCGCCATTCGCGATATCGTGCAGAACCATATCATGCAGGTGCTCTGCCTCACGGCTATGGAGCCGCCCGTGGCCTTCGATGCCGATGCCATCCGCGATGAGAAAGTCAAAGTCCTGCGAGCGGTGCCGGCGCTCACGCCCGAAGAGGTCGCGAAGCGCACGGTGCGTGGGCAGTACACAGCGGGCACGGTTGATGGTCAGCAGGTAGTCGGCTACAAAGAAGAGAAGAATGTCAACCCCAATTCAACCACCGAGACCTATGTCGCGCTCAAGCTGTTTATTGAGAACTGGCGCTGGGCAGACGTGCCTTTCTACATTCGCACCGGCAAGCATTTGCCCGCACGCAGCACAGAGGTGACAGTGCAGTTCAAGCGCGTGCCGCACCAGCTTTATAAACCCAATGAGACGACAGGCTTGCAGCCGAACCGCCTGACGTTGCGTATCCAGCCCAACGAGGGCATCTCGCTCAAATTCGGTGCCAAAGTACCCGGCGCGGCGCGTCACCTGAGTTCGGTCGATATGGACTTCTCGTATGCGACGGCCTTCGGCATCGAGTCGCCCGATGCCTACGAGCGCCTGCTCGCAGACTGCATGATAGGCGATTCAACGCTCTTCATTCGCCGCGACGAGATCGAGATGGCCTGGCGCATCGTCGATAGCATCACCAGCGCCTGGAAGGACATGCCCGCCGACACAGTACACCCCTATCCGGCCGGATCATGGGGACCTGAGGAGGCCAACACGCTCATCGAGCAGGATGGGCGCGAATGGGACAATCCCTGATCTCTGGGCAGAAAGGGAAGGAGACACGCATGGGGAAGGGGCGCGGTTTACAAGCCTGCGCGGGCTTGTAAACC
>JBDTHH010000687.1:0-4000 GCA_039937055.1 Ktedonobacteraceae bacterium
GGTTTACAAGCCCGCCTGTTCACCGACGACCATTCGTCGGTGAACAGGCGGGCTTGTAAACCGCGCCCCTACCCCTCTCCCAGGGTGTCGACCTACGATCTATAACCGGAGATGAGCACAGCCGGCGCCCCCAGCCCGCCGTCCTCACGGCAGCAGGAGCGAGCGGCCCGTCATGTCCCTGGGTTGCGGGATGCCCAGTATCTGCAAGATCGTGGGGGAGACATCGGCCAGGATGCCGCCGGCGCGCAATTTTGCCTGGGCGTAGGGCGGCGCGACGAGGTAGAGCGGCACCGGGTTGGTGGTGTGGGCGGTGAAGGGCTTGCCGGTATCGTAGTAGATGAGCTGCTCGGCGTTGCCGTGATCGGCGGTGATGAGCAGGCCGCCGCCGACGGCCAGGGTGGCCTCGACGACGCGGCCGACGCCGCTATCGACGGTCTCAACGGCCTTGATGGTCGCCTCCATGACGCCGGTATGCCCAACCATATCGGCGTTGGCGTAGTTCATAATCAGCAGGTCGTACTGCCCGCTGCGAATGTGCTCGATGGCGGTATCGGTGACGCCGGCGGCGCTCATCTCCGGCTGTAGATCGTAGGTCGGCACCCTGGGAGAGGGCACCATGCCGCGCTCCTCGCCGGGGAAGGGTGTCTCGCGCCGCCCGTTGATAAAGTAGGTCACGTGCGCGTACTTCTCGGTCTCGGCGGTATGGAACTGGCGCAGGCCGTGGTCGGAGATCACGCGTGCCAGCGGCATCTCCACCTCGTCGGCGCGATAGGCCACGCTGGCATCGAGGCCGGCCTCGTATTCTGTCATCATGACGTAGGCCAGGTCTGCGAGGCGCGGCCCCCGGTCGAACTTGCCCTCGGCCTGCGGTGGCAGTTCTGGCATCACAAAGGCCTTAGTTAGTTGGCGCGCGCGGTCGGGCCGGAAGTTATAGTGGATCACCGCGTCGCCGGCCTTGACGACGGCCACGGGATGGGTGTCGTCCATGATGACGGTCGGGATGATAAACTCGTCGGTCACCTTCTCATCGTAGGCCTGCTGGATAGCGGCGCTGGCCAATGAAGCGCGCCTCCCTTCTCCACGCGTCATCGCCCAGTAGGTGAGCGCGGTGCGGTCCCAGCGGTTGTCGCGGTCCATAGCGTAGTAGCGGCCGCTGACGGTGGCAACTCTGGCGGCATGCTCGCCGCCGATGGCGCGCGCGCGGGCTTCGAGCTGCGCCATGAACTCGATGCCGGCCGTGGGCGACGTATCGCGACCATCGGTGAAGGCATGGATGTAGACGCGCTCGATGTCGTGCCTCTGTGCCAGGCGCAACAGGGCCTCCAGGTGGAGTTCGTGGGCATGCACGCCGCCATCGCCGAGCAGGCCGCAGATGTGCAGTTGTGCGTGGTTGCGCTTGACATGTTCAATAGCTGTCAGGAAGGCTGGATTGTGGAAGAAGGAGCCGTCCTTGATCGACTCGCTGACACGCGTATAGTCTTGCAGGACGCGCTTGCCCGCTCCGATGTTCTGGTGGCCCACCTCGGAGTTGCCCATCTGGCCCTCCGGCAGCCCGACCGCCTCGCCCGACGTTCTGACCGCCGTGTGCGGCCACTCGCGCGCCAGCCTATCGATGTTGGGTGTGCGCGCCAGGGCAATGGCGTTCCCCTCTTTGCGCGGATTGATGCCCCAGCCGTCCATCACAATCAAAACAAATGGGCGCGGTCGCCCAGAAGGGTTTGTGTTCATACAATTTTCTCTACTCCATGGTAACGTTATGTCATGTAAGCGCTGTGCTAGCGAGTGTCATTTAGATTTAGAGTATCTTCATCTGAAACAGGACGGCGAGCACGATAAGCACCACTACGATGGCCGCAACGGCGATCACAAAATAAGTGTTGCGGCGACCGAGCGTAATCTTGCCTGGGTTGCGTCCACGGAGCTTCTGGACCTCTTCCTGAGCTTCTTGCTTGCGACGATCAAGCTTCTTGCGGCGTTGCTGCTGGGGAGAGGGGGCATCGCTGTACGGGCCGGTCTTCATGTGCTGCATGCGGCGGCGCATCTCGCGGTTATAGCTCTCGGTCTCCTGCCGCTGGGGGTCTTTGGTAGTGACCTCCTTGGGCTGCGTAGACTTTGCACCCTGCACGGCGGTGCCGCCGACGCGCGTTTTCGGGTCCTTCGCCACCAGCTTGCTCGCGGATAGCGCCGGCGCCTCTGGCTGCGCGACTGGCTTCTGGTTTTTCGCGTTAGGCTTGCCAGCAGGCGCGTTCAGCGTGCCTGGCTGCACGAATGGTTTCTTCTCAGGCTTATTCGCTTTTGGCATAGTTACACACCTTTTCAATTAGCTTGGCCCGTAGCGTGTGGCTTGCCTCGCCGTCCTGTCACTACAGGGACGGCGAGGCAAGCCACGCGCTACGGGACCGTTGGCCGTGCCCGTACACAAATGCGTGGCGCAGGCTTGCCGGGCGCAGGCCAGCGGCCCTGTACATGTTGGGTTTATGTTCATGAGGGTTCCTCCTGGTCCAGGAGGGACCTGGCGATTTTGCGGGCCGTCTCTTTATCGTCGGGGGAGAGCAGGCCGTCGATGACGAGGCTCAGGAGATGCTCTTTGATGGGACGCAGCCAGGGGCCGGGGCCGCGTTCGAACATTTCCATCAGCTCATTGCCATCGAGGGGACTTTTCAGGGGCACGCGCTCGGCCTCCTCCTGCAGGCGCTGGCAGCGCCCGGCGAGGTCTTGAACGCGGGCCACCGCGCGCGACACTTTGTCGGCGCGATAGCTGGTGATGTCGGCGCGCGAGAGGTCCAGCAGGTCGGCGAGGTCGCTGCCGCTATCGAGCATCAGGCGGCGGACGGCGCCATCCGTCCAGTCGGAGGTATAGGCGTTGGCGCGCATATGCAGGCGCACAACCCGCGAGGCGCTCTCGATGAAATCGCGGTCGAAGTGCAGGCGCTTGAGGATCTCGCGCGCCATGTGTGCGCCCACATCCTCGTGGCCGAAGAAATGCACCTTGCCCTCTTCAACGCTCTTGGTGCGGGGCTTGGCGATATCGTGCAGCAGGCCGCTCCAGCGCGCGACCGGGCGCGGCGAGGTGCGCTCCACCACACGCAGTACATGGGCGTAGACATCCTTGGATGGCGCGATCTTAGGCGCTGCCTGCTGGCTCACGCCGCGCAGTTCCAGCACCTCAGGAATGATATATTCCATCATGCCCAGTTCGACGAGCAGGTTGAGGCCCTTAGCGGGATGCGCCGAGAGCAGCAGCTTGTTCATCTCGTCGCGGATGCGCTCGCGACTGATCTTCTGAAGTTTGGAGGCCTGGCGCTTGATGGCGCGCATGGTCTCCTGCTCGATGGAGAAATCCAGTTGGGCGGCGAAGCGCAACGCGCGCAACAGGCGCAGGGGGTCCTCATCGAAGCGTTTGTCAGGCTCGTCACCCACCGCGCGCAGGATATGCGCATCGAGGTCCTGGCGCCCATTGAAGGGGTCGCTGATGTGCCCGGTCAGGGGATCGCGGGCCAGGGCGTTGATGGTAAAGTCGCGGCGGCGCAGGTCCTCCTCCAACTCGGAGCCGAAGCACACTTCAGGCTTGCGCGAGTCGGGATTGTAGCGCTCATCGCGGAAGGTCGTAATCTCGATAATCTGCTTATCGTACAGCAGGCGCACGGTGCCGAAGCGCTCGCCCACCAGGACCACGGCGCTGGGGTGCGTCGGCGCGACGATACGTTTGATCTCGTCGGGGCGCGCGTCGGTAGCCAGGTCCGCGTCGTTTGGTTCTGTGCGCCGCAGCAGCACATCGCGCACGGTTCCCCCCACCATATATAGTTGTTTCTGCTGGGCGCGAAAGGCTTCCGCCAGCGTAATGATGATATCATGCATCGAAAATCTATGTATCCGCTTCGCTATAGTCGTATCGAGGGCCAAAGCTAGCACAACTCCTATCCCCACACTATGATGGGATTATTATATCATGGGGTCGGAATGTACGCGATAGGGGGATTACATAAGGTAGTGTGGCGGG
>JBDTHH010000688.1:0-5436 GCA_039937055.1 Ktedonobacteraceae bacterium
CTACCGAGTAATTTCCAATCTGTGTTGGAGTGAAGGCGGGAATGGTGGTTGTTTGCCCCGGATTAGCATCGATGCGTACCCCTAACGAACGGATGGAAAAGCCGTGCAGCACATCTTTGGAGGTGACATTGAATTGCACCGCGCGATTCACCGGCAGGTCAAGCTCCTGGCCCTGGCTGGATACCCCATACTGCGGATAGTAAAAGGTCCACAACCATTGCTGCCCGGTAACCTGCACAATCAAGGGGTTAGCGGATGCCGCAACCGTGTTCTGGTAAAAGCCAAACAGGCCCCAGATGAGCAGAAAGAGGCAGAGCGCGCCGGTGATGCTCATCCAACCGATCTGGAGCATCGGCCTGGGCTTTAAGAAGGCGCCATCCTCTGTTGGCCTCTCCTTGACCCTGAAGACGATCATGCTGTAGGCTAGAAAAACAAAGACGAACATGGCTACCGGTACGGCCAGCGCTGTTAATAGAAGCAGCGTGAAGTTACTGCTGGTGCCAATATCGCTCGCGGGCGCTGGGAGCACGAAGCCGGTAAAGGCCACAACCACTACAATCCCAAGAATAGAAAGTATAGCCCAGATAATGAGAACACGACGCAGATGATGCGGCTCCCGCTGTTTTGTTGCGCCACTGGTCGTATCTCCCTGGATGAGATTAGGCTCAGACATTTTACCCCCCTTAATAACTCGCGACAGTCATCGTTCCTGCCATGTATCCAGTGGTAGCCATCGGCCCGCTAAAACCATAGGGGGGGGCGCGGTCAATGCCACAAGGAACATAACAGTGCCAGACATAGGTCCCAGGCGCTCCAGTACGGAACTGAAAACTGATGATGTTGGGCTTCGGGTAACTCTGACCATCTACATCTACATTAGGAGCGTCGTCCGGCACCCCTACCAGAGGAACACTGACGAACAAGGGATAGGCAGCGTCTGGCGTTGATTGGAGGGTAAACGTGTGACCCGGAGCTCCGGCATCAACCTCGGTAACGGGCTTCCCGTTGAGCAGCATGGTACCTCCAATTGTGCCATGCACCTGCCGGAAGTAATCATTGATTAAAGGCGTTGCACTGTCGTAGTTATTGATGACCACAGTAATGAGGCTGTTCGCGGGGACCTCAAATTGCGTGGTCGGACAGTAGGTTACCCAGTCGATTTGCGGCTCTCCTGCATCGCTGTGGCATAGATGGCTATCGGGAAATGTGCCGAACTCAATGTTCGCACTATTGGCGCCTGTCTTGGTTGCTTTTACCACCTGATCGGGTTCGTAACCAAGGTTTTTCATCGATTGAAGGCCCAGTGCGATTCCAGCGATGATGCCGAAACCCAGGATAAGTGATGCGATGATCCCAATGATAAAGCCTGATGAATGCCTTTTCAATGTAGTCCTCCCCTTTCCATGGTTATGATGCAAAAGCCAGCGGGAGCACCTTTACCCCCTTCTACCGACTCATGATCGTGGCTACATGCATTGCACCAGTTGGATGTCTTACCTGTTAACTGTCAAAATACAGACATCCACTGTAGTCAGAAACTTCTCAACTCCCTGGATGCTTCACCTGACTCCGCAACAGGCAAGGACCGGGCTGGTTAGAAGCGCTACTCCCCCCTTCTATCACGGTATAAGCATACCATAGAATGAAGATAAAATGAAGTATTTAAATATATGGATTTTTGTAGCGTACACAAAGTAAGTAATCTTTCCATTACCTCGACAATAGATGCTACCTGATTCACGTAGGGCTATGTCTCACCTTGCTCCTGCGCAAATCGGGGTATACTAGGTAGGTCAGCCGCGATACATTGGAGGGAAAACATGAGGGTGATTTCGACTGCACGCATATACGGCTATTGGTTGGGTTTTCTATGTATACTATTGGTGCCTGCGGGATTATGTGCTCCGGCAGCTTATGCGGACGGGGGTGCTCCTCAACTCGCTTATGTAGCAGGGAGCGGGCCAGGCATCAGCATCATTGATATCGCCCGGCGGCGGGTCACCGGGACGCTGGCTATTGCTGGGGACCCACGCACCGTCTTGCTGAGTCCGGATGGGCAGGCTCTGTATGTTGCACAGCCGGCGCTTGGACGGGTGGCGGTGATCACTGCGAAAACCGGGAAGACGCTGTGTGTGGCCAGCCTGCCAGGTCAACCGTCGCTGCTGGTGCTCAGCCTGGATAACACCATTCTGTACGCGGCGGGCCAGGGAGACAGCGCCGTGCGCGCTCTCGATCCTCAGACCTGTGCCATCCAACGGACCTTCGAGACCCATGAGCCGGTCTATGGACTGGCGCTGGCAGCGTCGACGGCGCCGGATGCCACCCCTGCAACTCCCAACCAGCTCTGGATCACCGGAACCGACTCGCTCATGGTCTTCGAGGTGAACGGCCACCTGCTTGGTTCAGTCTCCGTCGCCGGAGGACCGCAATATATCAGCATCCCCGGCGGTTTTACGGCGTATGTGACCACGCGACGAGGAAGCGTGGTGGCGCTTGATCTGAACACGCGGCGCGTAGTCCAGACACTGCTCAGTGGGGGGCAATTCGGCCCCATGGACTATGATGCGAACACCGGCGAGGTCTATGTACCTGACCGCCAGCACAACCGGTTGGATGTCCTGACCCCTGTAGTAGCGGGCACCCCTGTCACATCGCAAGAGCCAGCGCGCGTTCTGCGCCTGAGCAGTTCCCCGCAATCAGTCGCCATCACCAACGACGGTCAGCTCGGCTTCGTGGCGCTCGCCAATGGCCAGGTCTTGATGCTCGATATCCCCGGCCGGAGCGTTGTCACCAGCATCGCGGTCGGCGGCACGCCACACTTCATCATCACCGGCCTCTACCCTCCCGTAAATAGCCCTCCACCTGCTCCACAACCAACGGTACCTTCGCGCTTGTCGGCACCATCCAGCGGCCTCCTCCTGCTCATCGTCTCGGGGCTGCTGGTCGCAGCGTGCTTACTGGCGATACTCTGGCTCTTCTGGAGATCTGGCCAGAGACGGCGTGCCGGCCAGCGTTTTACACGTAAGCATCCTTCGTAGTAGTCTGACAATCTTCATGTGGCAAGGGAGCAGGCGCTTCCCCCATCCGCGTAGGGATCCGGCTTGCCGCATCCGTGTGGCAGGCCCTTAGGCCTGGCAGGCCTCTCCCGCCCTCGCAAGCGAGGCCGCCCCCACGGATGCGGCAAGCCGGATCCCTACGCGGACAAGGGCGTTTCACCGATCACATGAGGGTGGTCAGAGCAGTAGTAGTCTGACAATCTTCATTAAGATGATACTGGTTACAGGCAGATACGTTAGACATAGTAGTGATGTTTCTTTAATGCGCCTATTTTTGTGTGTAAATATGTTAATAGAAAGGAGGATGCCCGCACACATTAGATAGATATTCCTCTCGCAAATCTTCTTTTCACATTTTCAAGAAGTGCGGTAAGGTTGCCGTTGATACAACTATTGAATGGGGGTCTCCATCAGTATGTCACGTCTCTCTTTAAAAGCGCGTTTTGCCTTCCTCGGAAGCTGCGCAGCCATCATGCTGATACTCGCAAGTACCTTATTATCAGGCATAGCAGCGCACGCGGTTCCAGTTCATTCGAACTACAACTATTTCCTGCGAACCCATTATGCAGATGATGCGCTGTACGATGATAACAGCGCTCCTGGTGGGGCGCAGCAACAATATGATGACCGCGCCTATCCCAACAAGTACGTTACTTATGATCAAGTGATCGGGGCGAACAATGCCTTCCAGACGGTCGCGAAGCATCCTTTCGCGCTCCGTCAGAGCGGGCAGGCCTGGCAGTCCATTGGTCCCGACACGACCAACGTGCCAGGTGTCGTCACCTATACAGGACATGCCACCACTATCTCTGGCCGTATCACGGCGCTCGCTGTTGCCGACTCCTGCACTCCCAAGAGCTGCCACATCTGGCTTGGTGCAGCGGGTGGTGGTATCTGGCAAGCAGATAATGGCATTTCACAGAATCCCAACTGGCACTCAACGAACAACGGTATTGCTTCTCAGGCCATTGGCTCAATCACCATTGACCCCAACGACAAATCGGGCAAGACCCTGTATGTTGGTACCGGCGAGCCAAATGGCTCAAGCGATTCTGAAGCTGGCGTTGGCCTCTACAAATCTACCGATGGTGGCAAGAGCTGGCATCTCGTTGTTGGCAGTGTAGCTGCCGCGAAGGACCGTTCTATTGGTGCCGTTGCCATCGACCCGAAGGATGCCAAACATATCTATATTGGGACGGATGTCGCGCGCCATGGCTCGTCTTCAGTAAATGGCGGCCGCTTCACGCCTCCTCATGCCCCGGTTATTGGCCTGTATGAGTCGCGCGATGGTGGCAAAACCTTCTCGCTCGTCTTCAGCCAGGGATCGGACGTAGTGAATCCTGGCTCGCCCAACGGCAGCGACTTCTTCCGGGGCGGCGTGACCAAGATCCTCTTCAATCGCGTGGGTATCCCGGCTGGCCAGCCATCGCAGATCTACTTCTCAATGTTCGACTACGGACTGTTCCGCAGCGCCAATGGTTCATTCGAGCAGGTCTTCGCCTCCGCCGGTGGCGGCAGCATCGCCAATAGCGCCGGCTCGCGCACCGAATTCGCGCTGGCTCCTAATCATGGAACACTGCGCATCTACGTCGGGGATACGGATGGCGTGACTGCCAACCTCTACCGCGTTGATAATGCCAACGTTCCGGCGACCACCCTGACCGATGGCACGAATAATCCGGGCTGGACCTTGCTTTCCAATCCGAATCCTGGCACCCCTGGCTTCGCCTCGTACAACTTCTGCAATGCTCAATGTTCGTACGATATGTGGGTTGCCTCTCCTCCTGGGCGTCCTGATACCGTCTGGCTTGGCGGCTCGATGCAATATGCGGAGATCTTCACTGCCAATCCTCCATCGAATGGACGAGCGGTTCAGCGTTCTACCGACGCTGGCGTGAGCTTCACCGACATGACCGACGACGCGCAAACCCCACCCGTCGGTTTGCATCCTGACCAGCACGCGGTCGCCTTCGCGAGCAGCAACCCGGACATCGCCTTCATGGGCTCGGATGGCGGCATCGTTCGCACCGGCGGCAACTTCACCGACACATCCGCTCAATGCGCCACGCGTGGCCTCTCAGGCGCTGACCTGGCCGATTGTCAGATGTGGCTGAAAGCTATTCCGACGCGTCTCTATAGCCTGAATGCTGGCCTGCAGACGCTCCAGTTCCAGAGCCTGACAGTGAACCCGAAGGATCCGAAACACGATGTGATCGGCGGCACCCAGGATAACGGAACGCTGGCATACAGCGGAGACCCGAATAACTGGCTTGAGTCCGTTGGCGGCGATGGCGGCCAGTCGGTCATTGATGTGGGCAACCCCAACGTTCGGATGCACATGTACTTTGGTCCCAACGGTGATGTGAACTTCCACGGTAAC
>JBDTHH010000689.1:0-7741 GCA_039937055.1 Ktedonobacteraceae bacterium
GCCGTGGCGGTCGGAATCCCGACCACCTGGCCCTGCAAATCGACCAAAGCGCCGCCGCTATTGCCGGGGTTGATGGCCGCATCGGTCTGAATGGCATCGGGGATCGTGCCGACCGTGCGATCCAGCGCACTGACAATCCCGCTCGTCACCGTCTGGGTGATCCCGAGGGGGTTGCCAATGGCCAGGACTTCCTGCCCGACCTGCAACCGGGAGGAATCACCAAGCGTTGCCACGGAGAGGCCAGCCTTGGGTGGGGCGACTTTCACCACGGCCAGATCATCGGGAGGATCGGTTCCGACCAGTTGCGCAGGCAGCATCACCCCATCGAACAGCAGCACCTCGAGGTGCTGCGCGCCCTGCACCACGTGGTTGTTGGTGACGATGTACCCACGAGGGTCGATGATGGCCCCCGAACCGAGTCCTTTGCCCTGCCCGGTGACGACGTTGATCTGCACGACAGTTGGCCGTACCTTCGCCACGACTGCCTCCCGCACGGCCTGGAGGTTCTCGCCGCTCACAGGTGGAATGACTGGATTTCCACTGGAGCCTGGCTGGGCGGTGGCCGGAGATCCTGCGGTCCTGGTGCCAAATACCCAGCCTGCAAACAGCCCGATACCTAAGACCACGACAAGGACGATAGTGAGCGTTACAAGGGCAGCGGTACGGAGGCCACGTGGAGGCGGATTGGACTGAGCGGGGGAAGGTTCTGGAGTCTGAGTATGCTGCATTGGAAAACACCGCCGGCTCTCCATCCTTGCGGGTGAAACCGCCTGGAAAATCATGCACCATTGCCCAACAAAATGCGTAAGCGAAGGTGGTGACGATTCCGATACCCATAGCCTTGACGCATGAGCGCTTTGGTGCGGTTGTTTTTGCCCTCCACGAACCCATTGGAGATGCGCGTGGGGAAAAACTGGAAAAAGGCGAGAATTTCCTGTCTCCAATTCCGAAAGGCTGAAAGGGCTTTTCGCAGGTGATCACACTCGCTCTTTTGCACCTGCTCGATCCAGGCGTCGAGGCCGGTCGCTGTGGTGGCATACCACGTGCGTAATGCTTCTTTGAGATGCCAGGCGGCCTCCAAGCAGGGAAGCGCTTCCCCAATCTGGCTGCGTTCTTGCGCTTGTTCTTCCGTGAGATCCTCTGGTGCCCTGAGGAAGAGGTGCTGTTTTCCTTGCAAAAGTGGTTTTCCTGCCTTTTTGTGTGCCCAGCTTGAAACACTCTTCTTAAAGGCTTTCATCACATGGTGAATCACGTGAAAATGATCAACCACGATCTGTGCTTGTGGCAGACACAGTTCAACGGCTGGGCGAAAAGAGGCGCTCATATCCATACTCACGGCTTTCACCGCATCAGGATGACTGAGTCGTTCCAAGAGTTTTTGTACCGCTTCCATCGTGCGACCCTCGCTGATTTCCAGCACCTTTCGAGCCTCCAGGTCACACAGGATCGTGTCATAGCGATGGCCCTTCAGACGCGCAAACTCATCAATGCCCAAAAAGGAGGGCGTCGGTAACTTCGTGCTCTCATCGAGACTCAGGCCCTCTTTGGCCAACTGGAGCGTGGCTTGAGCAATCTGGCACTCTTGCACAAAACGTGGGCCGACCTCATAGGCGTGGTCAACCTGGGGTTTGCCCACAGTTGGAACAGAAAGTTGGAATAGCAAAATGGCCCAAAAGAACCATGCTTCTCCTGTAAATTACAAAATTCCATGTCGTAATTCTTTGATAACTCTGTGTCGTATTGGAGTTCCAGAAATCGTCATCTGATAAGGGAGGAGAGAGCTTGTTTGAACATGATCTCGCTTATGCATTCGATGAACTTGCCATCTTCTTTGCTTCTCTGACGTATCGGTAGAAGGTAGAGCGCGAAATGCCAAGTGTTGAGCATATATCGTCAACAGAGTGATTTGGATCTTCAAACAAACGGAGAGCAAGTGCCACTTTCCCGTTTGTCGAAAGTTTTCTGGGCCTACCTCCTACACGTCCTCTCGCACGTGCGGCGACCAGACCGGCGTTCGTCCGTTCACGAATGAGATCACGCTCAAATTCAGCAAGATCCCCCATCAGATGGAAGATGAGTTTGCCGCCGGGTGTCGTGGTATCGATGTTCTCCGTCAAGCTGATAAAATCGACTCCCCGATTCTTGAGGAGGTTGAGCGTTTCGATGAGATCTTTGAGTGAGCGCCCCAAGCGGTCGCTTGTTGAGAGAACTGGATGCTGGACACTCTTCCCCGTTGACACTCCTCTCTGCTTCTGCCGGGAGTGGCAAGACGACATTACTCTCGGCATGGGTAGCAGCACAGCACACAGAGGAAAGCCGGGAAGAGTACCAGGCACAGCGACATTCCAGCCGGTTTTTGCCTGGCTCTCGCTTGATGCCCTGGATCGGGAGCCGATCGGTTTCTGGACCTTGGTCATTGCGGCCCTGCGTAGCCGTCTGCCGCTGATTGGGCAGACCGCTTTGGCCTTGCTGCACTCACAAGAGGCCCCCCCGCTCTCTGCCATCTTGACGAATCTGCTTCACGAGTTGGAGCAGATCGAGCGAGAAGTCATCCTCATCCTGGATGACTTCCATGTCATCAGTGATCAGAGTCTCGATCAAGCTATGCTCTTCCCGCTTGAGCACTTGCCCGCTCATATGCACCTGGTGCTGGCTACCAGAGCCGATCCTGCCCTTCCCCTCTCCAGATTGCGCATGCGTGGGCACCTGCTTGAGTTGCGCGACCAGGACTTGCGCTTTCGTCAGGATGAAACCACCCGCTTTTTGGTGCAGGGCATGGGTCTGCCTCTCACTGAAGAAGAGGTGGCGATCCTCCAGACGCGCACCGAGGGCTGGATTGCCGGTCTGCAACTGGCGGCGCTCTCCCTGCGCAAGCGAGAGGATCGCTCCACGTTTGTCAAGGACTTTGCTGGCTCCCACCGCTATCTGCTCGATTACGTGCAACAGGACATCCTGGCGCAGTTGTCTGCCCCGCTACAGGAGTTTTTACTCCAGACAGGCATCTTACCTCGTATGAACGCCGCCATTTGCCAGGCGGTGACTGCTTCGTCTTCGCTCCAAGCAAGCCAGCAGCTGTTGGAAGAGCTAGAGCGAACCAATCTCTTTGTGATGCCGCTGGATGATGAGCGGCGGTGGTATCGCTATCATGATCTCTTTCGTGAAGCACTCTACTGTGCGGGTTAAGTGTGGCTGAAAGGCTAAGGCCGTGTTTTGGAATGCAACCGTAGCAGTGGCCCTGCGTAGCAAGAAGAGCAAGATAGGAGAAGTTTTTTTCACATCGAAGCCAGTAGAATAGAGGTACTTGCACATTGCAAGAAGATCTACGCCCCCATGAGGCATTCCGAATGGAAGGCGTGTCCTGAAATTGATAGAGCGGTGGTTCCGCTTTGATGCCGCCCGGATGCACGTCAACAACAGCGCTTCCACCGGCGCGGGATTGAGAACAGAGGAGGTCAAATGTCTACATCCGTGCTCTACATGTCGATGTCCCTCGACGGGTACATCGCTGGTCCCAACGACGAAGTGGGCAACCCCGGCGGCGACGGCTTCATGCGGCTGCACGAGTGGTTTGTCACTCCAGATGGGGAGTTCTTCCGGCCATCCGGCCCAGACGGACAATTGATAGACGAAATAAATGCGACCGGCGCAGTCCTCGTGGGTCGGCGGCTTGCGGAGCAGATCGATCACTGGGGCGGAGACCACCACGGCGTCCCCATCTTCGTGGTCAGTCACCGGCCGCCCGGTCCCTCGGTGGCCAACTATCCGTTGGTGACCTACGTGACCGATGGGATCGAGAGCGCGATGGCACAGGCCAAGGCCGCCGCCGGCTCCCGCAACGTGCTGGTGCATGGCGCGTACACAGCGCAACGGGCACTGGAGGCCTCCGTGCTGGACGAGGTGCAGATCCATCAGATCCCAGTGCTCTTCGGTCGTGGTCGTAGGCTCTTCGAGGTGTTGTCGTCGCGCATCGAGTTGGAAATCATTCGGGTGATCGACACGCCACAGGCCACTCATATTCGCTACCGCGTCCGGAGCTAGCGCCGGTCGAGGGGCAGCTACAGGGAGTGCTGCGTTCAATGGCGAGACCCGACTACTGACGCCGGGTTTCCACACCAAGATGGAGGCGACTTTCGCAGAAAGGTCACGCGCGATGGACCAGCGTGCGCATAAACTCTGTCAGAATGCACAGGCTGTCTTGGCAGGGATCAGTTGAGAAATACATCCGGCCCATACGTGTTTTTTTGACGGTAGGATACAACGGGCGATAGAAGTAGCGATTATATCGTGCCTCTGAGCTTAAAGCTGATACAACGATCTGGATAAAGTGGCTGCTCAGGCCATTTCTCACTTGAGCGAAAACACAGCTATATGAGCACAATTTTGCTACTTCTATCGCCCGTTGTATTCCCTGGTCAAAATTGCACGTATGGACCTTATAGACGACATTTCATCGCCATTTTATTTTTGAGGAGACAACTATGCGCTATGCACTTTACCTTCCGAATTTGGGGCAGTTTGCCGATGTACGCGCCCTGGCCGATCTTGCTAGCGAAGCCGAGCAGGTTGGTTGGGATGGCTTCTTCATCTGGGACCATATCCAATTCGGAAGAGATACGCTCGCCGCTGATCCCTGGGTTGCTCTCGCGGCCATCGCGATGAGGACTGAGCGTATCCGCATTGGGGCCCTGATTACGCCGCTGCCTCGTCGCAGACCCTGGAAGCTGGCACGCGAAACTGCCACATTGGATCGCCTCTCAGGAGGTCGTCTCATCGTAGGCGTCGGCAGCGGCGATGACTCGTTCGGCGAGTATGGCACTTTTGGCGAAGCGGTGGATAACAAGACGCACGCCGCGCAACTCGACGAGGGGCTCGCGGTCCTGACCGGCCTGTGGAGCGGCCAACCCTTCAGCTATGCAGGGCAGCACTATACGGTTCGCGACGCGCTCTTCCTGCCGCCTCCCATCCAATCACCACGCATCCCTATCTGGGTCGCAGGCATCTGGCCGAACATCGCCCCATTGCGCCGCGCGGCCCGCTGGGATGGCCTCTGCCCGATCGCTGAAGGACGCACGGTTTCCCCTGAAGAGGTTCACGAAATGCTCACCTCTCTCATGCAACAGCGTACAATCGATGCCCCCTTTGATGTCGCCGTGGCCGGCTCCGTCGGCAATCGCGCACCAGCGGAGGCCGCGCAATTGCTCAAAGCCTACGCTGATGCTGGGGTCACTTGGTGGCAGGAGGGCTTCGTTCCAAAGGATACGCTCGACGACGTGCACAAGCGCATCCATCAAGGCCCTCCCACATTCTAAAGCATTGACAACGCAGAGTGGAATGGTTGAAGCATGCGCTGTCTTGTCACAGGAAACGAACGGTTTTGACACTCAGCAGTTCATTTCACATAAACTGCTGAGTGTCGCAATAGATCGAGAAAGATACATCTTAACGTGAGTTCTGGATAAGCCAAGAGCATCAAGCAGCCAGCAGAGCACGCTCGTCGAGATGCAGGCCGGGCTTTTTGTCTTGATGGCTGTAAGCGACGAGTCCAGCCAACAAATGCACGACAAAATTGACAGGACTGCGATGACGAGAATGCTCGATCTGCGAGATATTCTTGAGTTGGTCGATAATAGACTCTATAATCGCTCGTTTGCGGAGCAAGAGTTTGTCCGAAAGATGCATAAGATGGTCTTTCATGTTTTTGCGCAGCCTCGTGATGAGATGCAAACCCTGTTCAAAGAGCAATTGCGTCAGGGAAGCAGAAATGTAGCCGCGATCTCCAAACAATTTGCCACGCAGATGTTTCACTAGAGCAGGAACAGGAGTTCGATCATCGACATTGCCTGGCGTGAGACAACAGGCGAGCAATTCGCCCCGATCTTGACGGCCAGGTGCAGCTTAAACCCATAAAACCAACCTGTACTGGTTTTTCCACGCTTTGCATCAGTGGCGAAGACACGGTGTTGGCTGATCCGTTTGGGATGACAGACTTCTAATGATGTTGAGTCAATGAAGCTAATACCTGTACAAGATCCATAACAATTTTGCAGATAGGCCAGCATTGGAATCAGCACTGAAGGAATAAGCGCAATACATCGCTGATAACTGACCAAATGAGGGAATTCCCTGGTTACATGTTCTTGAATATGCTTCATGTAATAGGATTTAAAGGTGCGGTAATGCGACTGGTGAAAGTGAATAAGAATCGTCATCACTTCACTAGGGCAGAGTTGGCCTGCACGCTCTCGCTGCTTGCCTTCAGCCACTTGCATGGCTTTCATTTGTGGTGCAAAATGGATCATAAAATCATCGACATCGCAAAACAATTCAAGTACACTCATGGTGAGATCCCTCCGATGGTGAATAGAAGTTTTTCATGTAACCTCTATTCTCGCTCATCGGAGTGGCCTTTGCTTATCCAGAACTCACGTTACATACACAAGAAAGTGAACAAGGATGCCCATTCACGGTAACGACGAAAAGGAAAATACGATGTCTGCCAATTATTGTTCTCAAGAGCAATTACAACAGATGGCGCAAAGGGCAGGGCTGCATCTCTCGGAAGCAGATCTGGCCTTTGTCACCTTATTCCGCCCGTACTGTGCAGATCAGCTCGCCCTTTCAGCTTTACAGAGCAGCAGCCAGGTGCAGGTGACAAATACCGAGGAACAGATTGTGTTTCTCCCGCGTGACGGAGCCTCTGTGGGCCTGATTTTCTATCCTGGAGCCAGAGTAGAGGCTGAAGCGTATGCCGTCTTTTTGCATGAGATGGCTAGGTGGGGATATGCAACATTTCTGCCCAAAATGCCACTGGGCTTGGCCGTCTTTGGAAGAGACCACGCAGCCACGCTCATCTCAGCCTCTCCTGCGATCCAGACCTGGGTTTTGGGAGGTCACTCAATGGGAGGTGGAATGGCCTGTGAGTTCGTGGCAACGCATGCAAACGTGAGAGGATTATTGTTGTACGGCACTTTTCCCGGCTGTGATCTTTCCAGACGGAAAGACCTTGCGGTGACGTTGATCTATGGGATACAGGATGCCGTGATTACCCCGGCGCAGGTCACTGGGGCCAGGTCAAAGTTACCAACACAGACGCGCTATGTCGAAATTTCGGGAGGGACTCACTCCTTCTTTGGCGATTATGGACAACAGGATGGCGATGGACAAGCGACCATCTCGCGTGAAGAGGCTCGTCTTCAGATCCTAAAAGCAAGCCATGCACTCTTCCAACAGCTAGAACAATGAGGCCAGAGTATGACCATATTCAAGTATTTGGGCTTCTTCTGTCCTACTTTTCTGTTCAACGCTCTCCACCATCATCCAACAAAGTGATGGTGGCCAATCTTTTGGTGGGAAACGGCCAATCTTTCCGGTAATCGGCACTGCCGAAAGTGAGCAAGACCCTGAAAACCTGCCCGCTCTTCACCTTATTTACCAGATACGTGTAAAAATCTATCATAGCTCACATTTGTTCTAAAAATGGTGCGAGAAATTGCGTCTAAGCCGCTTTAGTTGTGGCGCATAACGAGCATTTTGCTGTTTTACTGCGTACTTCCAAGAGATTTCCGCGAGGTTTCTCGGCCAAAACAAGCCTGAAATTCCTTGTGATAGAATTTTACACGTATCCTGGAGGTGCCTCTGATTAGGCCGCCTTCCTGGCTTTCATCTTTTCTTTAGCTGGAGAGGAGGAAAACACCATCTTCCCCGTTAGAAGATTTCTACATAGCCTTCTGTTCCATTCACG
>JBDTHH010000690.1:0-7078 GCA_039937055.1 Ktedonobacteraceae bacterium
CTCGCCCATGCAAGACGAACGGAGGACGGAGCGTCACCACCTGCTCTTAGAAGTGCGCAAGGGACTCACCTGGCTGTGGTCGCAGAAGGTCATACGCTCGATCTTCCTGATTTCCAGCTATGTCAACGTAACCATAACAGCTGGCGTGCTTATCGTCCTGGACATTGTGCAACAGCAGCATATCCCGTCGGTGCTCTACGGCCTGATCGTCGCAGCTGGCGGCGTCGGGAACCTGCTTGGCGCGGCGCTCTGCCCGCCTTTGCAGCGGCGCATGCGCATGGGCCTCGCGCTTCGCTGTGCCCTGGTCGTGTTCGTGTTGCTCTGGCCTCTCTATGGCTTCATCACGACGCCACTGCTGTTGGGAGCCGTCTTCGCGGGCATCGCTCTCGCCGACTCGGTCCGTGCTGTCTTCATGGACAGTTATCGCTTCGCTGTCGTACCAGATGCTCTGCAAGGCCGTGTCAGTGGCCTCTATCGCCTGATCTTGTTCAGCGTCCTCACCATCGGCTCTTCCGCACTCGGGCTGAGCCTGGAGCATCTGGGAGTTTTGCCTACCGTGGGCATATTGTGGAGTGGCTTGATTTTGATAACCGTATTGCTGTTTCTCTCTCGACACATGCAGCAAGCGACATTACCAGAGGTGTAAATCCTACCACGCTGCGGCTGATACGGGAGATGTGGGGCTTCTCTCCCGTGAACAAGAGAAGCCAAACGAACTACCATGAGGAGCGATACGTGATGCTCGGAAGGTGGTTCTAGCCCGTCGCGCCAAACTCAGGCAAGACGAGTTGCTGCGCCAGAGGAACGATCTTGCCTGGTTTCTTGCGCGCGATGGGTTCTGGTCGCCTCAAAGCTAAAAGCCACTCTGTCTCGGAGACCTGCCAGAGGTCTAGTTGTGGACTGCGAAAGTGGGTCTCCAGGCGGCGTGGGTTCTTCACCTCGGCGATCTCCCCCGTCTTTTTCTCGATGCCCAGTTCGTACAGCGCGAGTGTCGTCGCCTGGTACTCCACCTTCAGATTGCCCTCGTACACCCACACGGAGATATTCTCACCAGCAAGCCCCAGTTCTCCGTAGGATTTCCAATGCTTGAACCTGACAAAGCCGTGGCGATCAATCTGGCGGGTAAACTGCGTGGCGTACAGCGCGTGCGAGAGCACCTCTTCAGGAAATGTCCGTCCCAACACTCCACGCAGCACCTCAGAAGGGCTATGTCGCCCATCCTGGCGCTCCCGGTGGGCAAAGTGTCGTTCGATATTGTAATTGATCCACCAGGTCCGGTGCGCCTGCTGGATTTCCGGCCAGGCGCGTGCGTTCGGGAAAGCGTGATCGGCGAGCCGCCGCTGGATTGAGAAAAGCGTCTCGGCATAATTCTGTCATGGCTCCCCAGGCTCGATACGCTCCTTACGGATGCCTAGCATGTCGTAGAGTTGAAGAGCCTGGGCACTGTAAAATTGACCTCCCCCGTCTGTGACCAGCGCCTCTGGCGCACCGTAGTGGCGGATGGCTTCAGCCAGAACCGAGAGAAAGTCCCATCCGTTCTGGGTAGGAGAAATGGCTGAAGCCAAAACCGCTCTACTGAAGTTTTCAAATATACTGATCACGTAAACCGGCTTGGGATCTGGCAGTAAGTGCTCTTCGATGTATCTGATGTCTGCGCTCCAATACTGATGACGTCTCACCGCTTTGAATGGCATTTCCAGCTTCGTGCGCGGTTGGCTTCCATGATCCGGCCACAGGTTGTCGGGCTGACCTCGATTCCCATGCGAGCGAGCAAGTGCTGATCGTGGGCGGTAGCCTGATTGGCCTCTCGACCTCCCTTTTTCTCTCCTGGCACGGCATTGCCTCGCTGCTGGTTGAGCGCTGCACACCTAATGGCCTCCATTGAGGCAACCCCTCTCCCCGAATCTGACTACCGGAGAGAAAGTTCGTTGGCTTTCCAGGCAAGGCCCACCGCAATGGGCAGGGACCAGCGTCACCTGGAACCTCACGCCTGTCCAGAATGGAACAAAGTTGGTCTTCACTCATGATGGGTTTGCCCAGGTTGATGAGGCCTATAAAAAGATACAAGGGAATTGGGAATACTTCCTGGACAGCCTGAAGTCCTACCTGGAGACAGGACAGGGTACTCCCGGCTTTCCGGTGTTTGTTTAACGCGCAAGATCGCACGCAGAGAGGAGAAGCGGAGATGCTATTCCACTTCTCCTCTTCGAGCGTGACAAGCTCATCTCACGAGAGCAGCACCTTCACCATTCTCTGATCGCTGATGAAGCCAGCTTTCTCTATGGCCTTCCTGGAGGCATGGTTGCCGGCGGCACAGGAACAGATAGGTTGCCAGCCAGATGCATAACAGTGCTTCTTCAAGTGAATGAGCATAGAACTGCCCAGGCCTCTTCCGCGATATGCCTGGGCCACCACCATACCCAGATCGGCATAGGGCGCCTGTTTCTGGCTGGGAATACATTCTCCGGTAGATACCAATGTCTGCTGATCATCCATGACAAATAGCTCTTCGCGATTGAGCCGTGCATGCAGAAATGCCTCAATCCAGTCTCCTGGTCCCTCCGTATTTGCTCGATAGAAACGCACAATATCATCCAGCTCGCTCTTTTGCGCTTTCCTGAAGGTGCTTTTGTTGAGGGAGGCTGACGGCTCTACGCGGGTATGATCGCGAAAAAGATAGCTGTGAAGCGCGATGCCGTGCTGCATATCCAGGCATAGGGAGAAATACAGGGGTTCTATGGTGCTGGCAATGGCATAGTGGATAGCATGGGTCGAGACAAGCCAGTGAAAGATCTCCTGCGCCCGCACCTGGTAGTCCTTCACGAGATGGAAGCGTAGCAGATCATTGTTGGAATCGGTGCAGAAATAGCCCACGTGCTGGCCCTGGTCCCGAATCTCCCAGAAAGTCGCCTGCGCGATGACCGCGCGCTCCCACATGCCATCCATAGGCGCGACCAGGGTGCGCAGGTAGTCATCCAGCATCTGCTGTGTGGCAGCAGAGTGCTCCCGTTGCATACATGTGATCATAGCAAGAGTTCGCTCCCGGCTAGCGTCGTGATACAGACTCGCAGGGCGCAGGCCAGCGGCGCCCCTACACGAAACAAGGCAAACCAGCCAGCAGAGGGAGAACGAAGCCTGATCTTTCGTGTAGGGGCGCCGCTGGCTTGCGCCCTGTTCCAACGACGCGTGGCTTGCCCCTCTGTCGAAATGTCGCCTATTTTGTATCAACGCATGCGCTGGCCTGCGCCCCATCTCTACGTTGTGGCCCATCACGCGTGGGCAAAAAAAAGCAGGGGCGTGAATCATCACGCCCCTTGACTACTCAGCACTGTCGTTTAATCCAGGTAGTCCTTCAGCTTGCGGCTGCGGCTGGGATGGCGCAGCTTGCGCAGGGCCTTAGCCTCGATCTGGCGGATACGCTCGCGGGTGACGTGGAACTCTTTGCCCACCTCCTCCAGCGTGCGGCTGCGGCCATCGTCAAGGCCGAAGCGCAGTTGCAACACCTTGCGCTCGCGCTCGGTCAGGCTGTCGAGTACATCCTCCACCTGCTCCTTGAGCAGTTGGTGGCTGGCGGCATCGGCGGGCGCGAGGGCCGTGTGGTCCTCCAGGAAGTCGCCGAGGTGGCTGTCATCTTCCTCGCCGATGGGCGTCTCCAGGCTCACAGGCTCCTGGCTCACCTTGATGATCTCGCGCACCTTCTCCGCGCTGATCTCCATCTGCTCGGCAATCTCCTCGGACGTTGGTTCGCGGCCAAGGTCTTGCAGCAGGCGGCGACTGATGCGGATCAGGCGATTGATCGTCTCCACCATATGCACAGGGATACGGATCGTTCGCGCCTGGTCGGCGATCGCACGCGTGATCGCCTGGCGAATCCACCAGGTGGCGTAGGTGCTGAACTTAAAGCCCTTCGTGTAATCGAACTTCTCGACGGCGCGAATCAGGCCGATGTTCCCCTCCTGGATCAGGTCCAGCAGGCTCATCCCACGACCGATATACTTCTTCGCTACACTGACGACCAGGCGCAAATTGGCCTCGGTCAGACGGCGCTGAGCTTCCTCGCCATCTTCAACGATGCGGCGGCTCGCATGCGGCTTAAGCAGTTCGGCCTTGCCACGCTCCATGCGTAGCGCCAGCCGTACCTCTTCCTCCGCGGACAGCAGGGGAACACGCCCGATCTCGCGCAGGTACATGCGCACGGGATCATCCAGGCTGCTCTCAAGATCAGCGACGACGATGCCGAAGCCATCGTGCAGATCTTCCCACTTGGTCTCCGCTATGACTTCAACATCCACTTCGTCCTCCGGTCCGGGTTCCCAGTCAGCCGGGGGCTCCTTCGTCGGATCCAGGGCGTCCATAGGTTCCTCGTCCTGCAGCTTAGCGAACAGGTCGTATGACTCACCCCCATCGGTAGGCGTCACAAAACTCCCACCGGTGGTAGCATGCAGACCTATATTCTCGATATCAAAGACATCTTTCGAGTCGCCCAGTAGCGACTCTTCCCCGAAGGGCGTATAGGCACCACTCAATGGCTCCGTGTTCATACGCTCATTGTGTACGCGATCAATGACTTCTTGTTCCTGATTCACCATTCTGGCATCCCCCTTCAGAAAACAGGCATATAGTATAACGAATGAAAGACAATAAACGTCCTGTCTCCTGTCCAATTTGATAAGAATAATTCCAGGTCCTTGGTACTTGAGACGACTCTTAGTAACAACCAGCTTGAAGGGTGCTTATCCCTGTAGATGGGTCGCCGAATCGATAGTCCGTATTTGTTGGGAGAGTGCTGCCACGTGCTGCTTGAATTCCCGCACTGCCGCACTATCTCCGCTCTCTTTTGCTTCACGCAGAAGATAGCCTAACTCGATATTCAATTGTATAAGCCTCATGCGCTTGAGCCGGGTGGCACACTGGACGGCGGCTTTGATCAGCCCTGCTCCATCAAGCGATGCTCCTACCCCAGCACTCTTTTGCGCCCTGGCAAGCGTTTCCAGCAACGCGGATGGCATGTGCTGCTCTAAGGGTTGATGAGAGGAGGAAGAGCCACGTTTTTGATACACAGAGTTGAGAATGTGGTACAACTCTCTCGTGTCCGTCCCGATAAAGTCACCATCGTTTATTATACCACAAACATAGGAACTTAACCCAGGATTTTGCACGAGTAGCCCAATCAGGTAGTCCTCCCATTGTACCCTATCATCAAATGCTCTGTCAAGCCCGCTGATCTTGCCCCTGCCACCACTATCCGCTCTGTCGCCAGCCCCGGCAGAGACTCCCAGCTCGTCCTCCATGTCGCTGGCTGACCCCGGCTTTCCACGAGAGCTGCCCGCGTCGCGCCCTTGTTGTCCTCCCCTGCCAGAGCGCGCTGAGGTGGACCCCCCAAAGTCGGCGGTGACCGCTGTGGAGTGCTGACCCCGCAGCACGCGCTGTAATTCAGCGTGCAAACTGCGCTCGTCGATGGTGATCATGCCGGCCAGCTTGCGGATATAGGCATCGCGCTTCACGCGATCAGAGATCACGCCTATCACCGGCAGCAGGCGCTTGGCGGCCTCGGACTTGCCATGCGGCTGGCGCAGGTCGAGCCCCACGGTTTTGGCCACGAAGTAGTAGTCCACCAACGGCAACGGGTGGGCCACCGCGTAGGCCCACTGCGCGAAGTCGCGCCTGATGACCTCGTCGGGATCTTCACCCGGCGGTAGCCGCAGAACGTTGATCTCCGCGTCGATCTGTTCCTCCAGGCGAATGATCCCCTGTGGACCGCCACGCTTGCGTCCCTTCGCCGGCGCCGACAGTGGCACGGGTACTACTGTGCGGTCGAATGACTTCTGGGCCTCCTGTATCCCGTGTTCGGTGGCGGCGATCCCTGCCGCGTCGGGGTCCAGAGCCAGCGTCACTTGCCGGGTGAGCTTCTTAATTTGTTGAATGTGCTTTTCTGTGATGGCGCTGCCGATGCATGCCACTACCTGCCTTGTTCCATACTGGTGAGCAATAATTGCATCTACATAACCTTCAACGATGATTACCTGATTTGCTAACTTGATAGCATCTTTGGCATGGTTGAGCGCATACAGCACGCTGTTTTTTTCAAACAGCAGCGTCTGCCGGGAGTTGAGATACTTGGGTTTGTCTTCCCCCAAGGCACGACCTCCAAAGCCTATCACGCGCCCCCGGAGGTCACGGATAGGAAAGATCAGCCGGTTCCTGAAGTAGTCGTAGACCCCGCCACCTTTGTCCTCCTCGCGCGCATTCGCCAGGCTCGCCTCGACCAGTTCGTGCTCGCTATAGCCCTGCGCCAGCAGGTAGCTACTGAGCGCATCCCAGTTATCGGGGGCGTAGCCCAGGCCGAAGGTGATCACAGAATCGGTTGAGATCCCACGGCTCTGCACATAGGCCCGCGCCTCCGTCGCCTCCTTTGAGCGCAACAATACCTGGTGAAACCATAGTTGCGCCTCTTCGTTGAGTTTGCGCCGTCTCTCCTTGTGCGCGCCGGTCTCGCGCATCTCTTCGAGGCTGCGACCCAGCCCCGGCTCATCCTCAACCTGTACACCGGCCTTCTCCGCCAGGTACAGCAGGGCATCATGAAATTCCAGCCCCTGCTGTTTCTGTACAAAGCTGAAGATATCCCCGCTCTCATGACAGCCAAAACAGTACCAGTGCTGCGTCTCTCCAAAAACGTAGAACGACGGTGTCCGCTCGTTATGAAACGGGCAGGCACCCTTGAAGGCCTTCCCCGATTTCTGTAAGCTGACAACCAGCCCGATCTCCTCCACCACATCGACGCGCGCTTTAATTGTCTCGATGACTGATGACATATTCTGCTTAACCCTTGACACTCCGCGCTCAATGCGGCTGACCGGTTTTTCTTAACAACTGATATAACGAGCCATATCCCAGAAAGTCGCGCCAGCATATCCAAATACACGCTATGAGCAGCATACATATCCCTATGGTACTATTTCCCCCTTTGTAAATCCGCTTTTCCCTTTTGTTTTCAACACCCTATGAGTGAAACCTTGCCATCCCACCTCAACCGCAGAGAATTCGGAGTTATCCACATATCCACAGCCCCTACGTACTA
>JBDTHH010000691.1:0-2578 GCA_039937055.1 Ktedonobacteraceae bacterium
AGTTTGGTCAGAAAATCGTCCTTGGTGAAGCGTTCCGGCACATCTTCTTGCAGCCAGCGGTGCAGTTCTGCCTGCCCGGTTGCCGTCAGATGATACACCTTGCGATTGGGGCGGCCCTGCTGCACGATCACCTCGGCCTCGACCAGCCCCGCCTGGCTCAGATTTTTCAGCGTGGTATAGATCTGGCTGTTGCCCGCGTTCCAATAGCTGGCGATGGCACGATCGAATGCCTGCTTAATGTCATAGCCGCTCATGGGGTGCGTTCCCAGCAGGCCCAGAATAATATAGCGCAGCGTATTACGAGAAGCGGCGCCGTTTGCCGCCTCCTGCGTCAGAGATGCAGCGTCCAGTGGTTCAAACATAGACCTATTATAACCCGTAGGGCTATGGCTTGCTCCTACGGATATCGGTCCATACATTTCTAACCCTGGTCTAATTTGCGCGTATAATCATGTGAAGGAATATGCCTGTTCACTATGAGTCTACACACTATACGGCATATTTCTGGAAAATGTCTTGAAAATTTTAGCACAATTAACACATGGAGGAAAAATGTATGGATGCTCGTTTCTACAATGCCCCTGATCTCGATATTGAGCGGCTCGCGGTTGACATGGAGAACATTTTTCGCGCGCAGGGCTACCAGGCGCAGCAATTTGGCAATACCGAGCAAAAGATGGTACAGTTGAAGAAGGGTGGTGAATTTGAGGCCATCCTGGGTCTGCAAGCTGCATTAACATTGACCATTCAACGGACCTCCGGCGGCGTGCTGGTGATGACTGGTCAGCAAAAATGGGTGGACAAGGCCGCGGTTGGCGTTGTTGGTATGGCGGTTCCTGTGTTGTGGCCGCTCTTCTTTACAGCGGGGATAGGCGCGGTTCGCCAGGCCAGTCTGGCAGGCCAGGTCATGAACATTGTGGATAGTTTGATCCGCCAGCAGCAGCCGGATGTACAGACCGGGCCTGCGCCGGCAGGGCAGCCAACGGGCCAGCCGACGAATCAATAGCGCAGGCACACTCCACGCGGAGTCCCAATCGAGAGTCCCAATCGTAAAGTGGGCGGTCTCAGCAAGGGATCGCCCTTATCAGGAGAGACTGATGGATGCCCGATTTTACAATTCTGAGGAAATAGATGTCGAGCGGCTCGCCAACGACCTGGAGAATGTCTACCGCTCCCAGGGATACCAGGTCCAACAGTTCGGCAACCGCGATCAGACGCTGGTGCAATTGAAGAAGGGCAGTGATTTCGAGGCCATCATCGGCATGCAGACGGCATTGTCGGTGACGATCCAGCGCACCAGCGGCGGCGTCATGGCGTTGATGGGCCATCAAAGGTGGCTAGACAAGGCCGCTGTCGGGGCCGTTGGCATTGTGGCTATGCCGGTTCTCTGGCCACTGGCGATCACAGCGGGCGTGGGAGCGGTGCGCCAGGCCAGCCTGGCCAACCAGGTCCTGAACGTTGTCGATGGCCTGGTGCGCCAGCAGCAGCCCGGCGTACGTATAGGGCCGATTCCGGTGAGCATCATGCCCCAGGCGCAGCAACAGTGGGCGCCTCCCCCGCCATCGTCGCGCTCGTATGTCCCGCCGTATGTGCCGCCAGCACCGGCGCCCCCGGCGCCGCAGCCTACCTATACGCCCATGCAGCAGGCCAGTCCTGCAGCGGCGCCGGCGGTGCTGCGCTGCCCCAACTGCAACACGCCCTATGAGCAGGGCGACACCTTCTGCACAGGCTGCGGGCGCTCACTGGTGCTGCGCTGCCCCAACTGCCATAGCGAGCTGAAGCCCGATGCTTCCTTCTGCCCGCAATGCGGCGCTTCGACCTTCCAGACACAGGCACAGCCTGCTCAACCGCCGCCCACGCCGACCTACACGCCGCCGGCCCAGGCAGCACAGCCGAAGTACGTGCCACCGGTAGCGCCAACCATGCCAGCGGCTCCGGCGAGGCCCGCGCCAGAACCCTACGTGCCATCTGTCCCACAGCAGCCGCCGGTTATCCCGAAGCCCACGGTTACCTTTATCCCGGCCAGCACGCCGACGCAGGCTGGCACACCCGATGCACCGACCGTGCAGCAGCAGGCAGCGTCGCCCCTGGAGGCGCCGACGCTGCGCCCCACCAGTGTGCCCCCGCCCCGCGCGCAGAACCCGCCCCCGCCTCAACCAATCAGGGCGCGGCCAGCCTCGGAAGCGGCCTACAATCCCAGCGCACCCTGGGGCACATTGATTTTCAGCGATGGCCAGGAGACGCAACTTTCGGGTGAGCGCGCAGTGGTGGGCCGCTACGATCACGATGTTGGCGGCATGAAGCCCGAAGTTGACCTCGGCAACGCTCAAGGCTCCGATACCGTCTCCCGCGTTCACGCTGTCATCGAGCACGTCGGCAGCGCGTATACCGTGACCGACCTGAACAGCACTAACTCAACGCGCGTCAACGGCAAGCGCCTGGAACCCGATAAGGCCACGCCCATCAGCGACGGCGATTCCCTGCATTTCGGCAAAGTCAGCAGTACATTTAAGAAGCTCTAACCGGAACCCACCGTGCCGTAGCGCGTGGCTTGCCTCGCCGTCCCCGTGGTGACGGG
>JBDTHH010000692.1:0-14038 GCA_039937055.1 Ktedonobacteraceae bacterium
AACACTGGCGATAGATTCAGACCCGCTACTGCCAACGACAACGTCCACCTGTGACACAGATAACATTTTCATAAAAGGGCCAGGATGTACATGCGTCCTGGCCCTTTTAAGCTCTTCGTAGCTGCGCGATCAATCGCGCGTGTCAAGCCAGCCAGCGCGTCAGGCAAGCGCGATCAATCGCGCAGCTACGAAGTATGCTTACGTTATATGGTGTGGTTAGCGGAAGATGCGCCGGTAGTGTTCCGCGACCAGTTCTGTTGGGAAGAAGCGTAGCAGGCTAACGGAGACAAGCGCGAACGCCGCCCAGTCGAAGCCCGCGTCGATGGGTACACCCAGCACTGTTCCAACCAACGGGAGTACCGTGCTCATCGCAAGCTCGCCGAACAGGTCTGGAAAGAACAGCACTACGACTAATCCCCCGATGGCGCCGAAGAACAGTAATTTGCGCACTATGGACACGCGTCCATCGGCGATCAAGGCTCCAACGAGCTTCAACGTTTTTATGGCATGAAGAAAAACATCAAAACGTCCGGGTCGCAAGCGGCCCTCAGATCTACTCTCATCGTCTCGCATCATCATTTGTTGTTGCGTCATGAGCGGTACCTCCTGTTACTCTATATACGTAACAACCCACGCGCGAGTTTCTTTCTGTCCGTAGGGTGAGGCTTACCTCATAGACATTGTGCATAACCGTCGTTGGAACAGGGCGCCATTTCGCCCCCACTGTCGGATCTCTCCCTATTTTGTATCAACGGATGCGGCTTGCCCCATCCGGGGTCGCCAACGCGGGCGAGGCATTGTCGGCGGGCAAGAGGAGCCGCATCCGTCGCCCCTACGATTATGTATGAGTGCGCTCGTTCGCATCTTCTCAGGGCAGGCTGAGTATGCGCCTCACCGCTCCCTCAAGTGCCTGCTCTGGCTGTGCTTCTGACTCCAGGGCGCGCCAGGCGACGAAACCGTCTGGGCGTATAAGGACGGCCCCTGTAGCGCCGATACCATAGGTGCTTTGGAAAGTACCCTCGACATCCTTGAGTTCCTGCGCTGCGCCAACAGGAGAGACGACCAGTGGGAGGTTCAGGCGCTGTGCCACCCACCTCGCTGCATCATCCCAAACGGCATGCTCCGCACTGGTAAACAAGGTCCAGTTCTTTCCAAATAGATCAATGGTGGAAAACCGCGTGCCATTGCGCTCTAAGACGAGATGGGGAGCACGCGTTCCTGGCTCACCGTGTAGGGTACTCGGATGCTGCGTGAGTGGCGCAACCTCTGCCCCAGGTTCGAGAACGAGCGCCTTGCTGCGATAGCGGAAGCCAAAGATCAGCGAGGCATCATCCACCAGGGTATTTTCCTGGCTCCCCGTGCGCTGGAAGAAACGTTGAAGGGTCTGCTCGACGGTGAGTGTGCCGATGGGGACTCGCTCATCCGCGTAGGAATCCAGCAGCGCAGGGCCGGCCTTCCCTGCCAGCACAAGCGCGAGTTTCCAGGCGAGATTGAAGCTATCCTGGATGCCCGTGCCAGCGCCCAGTGCTCCACTTGGCAGGACGGTATGCGCGGCATCTCCAACTAGAAAAACCCGGTCCTGGCGATAGCGCTCCGCCCAGCGTGCCGCCATGTCCCATGCCGCGACCTTCACTGGGTCCCACGGGTAGGCCGGCAAGATCTTGATCGAGAGATCAGGCATGCCCACGGCGATGCGAATAAGCTCGATGCAGCGCTCATCGGTCAGATCCTCGCGGTGCTCTCCACGCTCAGGATGGATCGCGGTATTGAAATTCCAATGCCGCTGGTTGTCAATCGGCATCAGCATCCCTTGTCCATCAGGTAAGCGAGGGTTGTTGATATAGCAGAGCATGATACGTCGTCCGCGCAGAGCCTCGTGTAGATCAGCCTCCAGGGACACGGTGATGACATGAGCAATCGTGCCGGGTCCCTGAGTAGGAATGCCGAGCGCCTCGCGAATATGGCTGCCAGCGCCATCAGCGGCAATCAGGTAGCGCGCGCGCACAGAGCGGACATTACCGGTCGTTCTCTCGCGAATGATGGCAGACACGCCCGCCTCATCCTGGGTAAAAGACAGCAGTTCGGTGTTGAAAAGAAGCTCGCTCCCCATCTGCGAAGCTGCGCTATGCAGGATGGGTTCGAGGTGATCCTGATCGATCAGGCACCAGGTAGTGGGAGAGGCGGCTGGCATGTCCGCGGGTCCACCCTCGTTCACCCGCATCAGTTCACGTCCTACCAGCGACTCGACGCGGAGCATCTCTGTATTGCCAGCGGTAGGCGATTGGGCCGCCCGGATGGTCTCCTCCAGGTTGAGCATACTGAACAATTCCATTGCCCGCGGATTGATGGCACGCGCGCGGGGCAAGCGGGCCAGGGCCGGATGCTTCTCCACCAGCAGGGACGAGACGCCCCGCCAGCTCAAGAAGAGCGACATCGAGAGCCCCACCAGAGAACCGCCCACGATCAGCACCGGTACCTGGAGAGCCTCGTCTGCTCTCATCTCACCATTCATAGCTTTTAGTTCCTTCCCTTTTACAGCGAAGCACGCTATACAAACGGTCAGGATCGCCTGCCACCTGCTCCGCTTATGTGCTATACTACGAGCATATTTCATAGCAATCTGATATCTAGATTATCTAGATATCAGATTATCTAGATTATAAAGGGAGAAAGAAACGTTGTCAAGTCAACGCGCGCACTTGCAACAGGCAGTAGGTGAGCACTTCGGACGGCAACTGAGCGCCTATACGCTCATGTTTCATCAAGTGGTGGCTGAACATCTTGGATTGAATGCGACGGATCTCAAGTGTCTGGATCTCGCGCGCGCCGAGCCGAGGCTGACGCCGGGCCGCTTAGCCGAGTTGACCGGGCTCACCACGGCAGCCGTGACGAGTATCCTTGATCGCCTGGAACAGGCCGGGTTCGTGCAACGAGAGAGGGACCCCTCCGATCGCCGAAAAATCCTGGTGAGTCCGCTTGCAGAACGGGCAGAGGAGGTCGCGCGCTTATTTGCTCCGCTCGACCAGGCTTTGTCTCAACTCTATAAAGACTACACCACCGAGGAACTGGCCTTCCTCGACGAATTCGCCGTGCGTGTGGGCCAGATCCTCCAAAACGAGACCGGCAAGCTCCGTGATCAGAGTGGCCTGAAAACAGCAAAGAAACTGCGCTAATCAGTCAACCGTCCTGGCGTGACCAGCCGTATAGCATGAACCAGAGATGTGAACGAACGGACATCGGGCGTCTGCGTATTCATGTGCCGGAAAGTGCATCCAGCCACCTGGCTACCTCGTTCCTCTCTTCAAGGCCCAGAGACTCAAAAAGCGCCTGGCTTTCCTGGGCCTGGGCGCGCGCCTCGTGGTAGTTGCCTTGCGCGGCCTGGATGCGGGCGAGTCCAAAGAGCGCCTGGGCGATAAGGTAGGGAGAGCTGATGGCGCGCCCGGTAGCCAGCGTCTCATTGAGGGCGGCCGATGCTTCGGCGAACTTCTGACGTTTAAGGTGAAGCTTGGCCAACTCGCACAGCGTCTCCCCCACATACCAGCGAGAATCTGTCCCGTAAGCCAGATCCAGGCTCTCCTGCATATAGCGATCGGCCAGTTCGTAGCGTTCGCGCGCGCCTTCCAGGATGCCCAGGTTTTGTAGCACACTGCTCATGCGCAGGCGCTGGCCAATGGTGCGGGCGATATCCAGGGACCGCTGATAGAGCGCCTCGGCTTCAGTAAAGTCGTCCCGCTTCATGGCCAGTACGCCCATGTTCATGAACAGCGCGCTGATCCTTGAGCGGTGTCCGATCTTGTTGGCGTAGGCCAGGCCCTCCTGGTAATAGCTATCCGCCGCCGCATAGTTACCACCCCATTCCGCCTTCACACCCAGGTTCTGCAGCAACGCGCTCGCGGTCTCCCAATCGCCGATGGTGCGCGCCAGCTTCAGCGCCTCCTGGTAGAGCGCCTCGCCGCGCGTATGTTCTCCCAGGTGATCGGCCGCCTCGCCCAGGTTCTTCAATAGTACACAGATGCGTTGCTGGTCGCCAATCTGGCGGGCCAGTTCCAGGCCTTCCAGCAGGTATTCCCTGGCCTGGATATACTCTCCCCGGTTTGTGGCCACCTCGCCTCTATGCGTTTGCAGAATGCTCATGAGTTCGCGATCATCGATGTAGCGGGCGACCTCCAGGCCCTCGCGGTACAACTGCTCGGCCCGCGCAAGGTTCCCCTGGCACTGAGCACAGTATCCCAGATGAAGCCAGGTCAGAGCGAGTCCCTGCTGATTGTGCAGAGCGGTGGCGGCCTGTTGAGCGCGCGCCAGGTGCAGCTCGGCGCTGACATACAATCCCCTGGCTTGCAGAAAAGGTGTGAGTGCATGAACGCCACGCACCAGTTCTTCCAGCATCTCCCGTTCAAAGGCTAGCTGTAGAGCAGTGAACAGATTGTCGGCCTCCAGGTCCAGCGCATCATAATCGTGCTGGTAGGTCTCCATATATGCGACGAAGAAGGCTACCAGGCGCTCTTGCACGGTGGGATCACTGGGATGCAGGCGCGCGTAGTCGGAGATGGTCTGGTGCGTTTGATAGCGATCTGGACTGCTGCCCTCCAGCAGGCCGGCATCGGTGAGTGTATCAAGCGCCTCCTCCGGCAAGTGCGAGACAGCCAGGGCGGCCTCCTCGGAAAAGGTGTTTGGCTTGGGCGGAAAGACCGAGAGCGCCCAAAGAGCGGAGCGGGCCTGCTCATTCAGGTATTGCTCGCTGACACCAATGATGGCCTGCAATGAAAGAGGTGTGCCGCGCGCGAGGTTGGGAGAGGCCTCGACCAGCGGCTGCGGTTGGGCCAGGCGCAGGCGTTCATCGGCACGGCGCAGGCGCTTGAGTGCGGCACGCAAGCGGCGCGGCTGACCACTATAGGCCTGCATTTGCAGATATTTGCCGGTGAGCGTCAAAGCCAGCGGCAGCGCGCCGACCGAGCGCACCAGGGCGCGCACCTCCTCAGGCTCTTCCGCCACAACCTGGGGAACCAGTTGTGCCAGCAGCGCGATCCCGTCATCCTCGCTCAGTTCGTGAACGACGACAGTACCTGTGCCGGCAAATTGCAGGGCGACCTCCGGGAAGCGCGTGGTCAGCAGGTAGGCACAATCAAGTCCGCCGACCTTGAAGTCCAGTGCGTGCTTGATATGCCAGGCATCATCGATGATCAGCAGCATGCGACGCGCGCCGATGGCCAGGCGGAGCGCAGTTGACCACTCCTCGGTACTGGTCAACTGCGCCGCTTCAGCAGGCGCGAGACCCAGTAGCTTACCCCATCTTCCCAGCAGACCATCTACGTTGGGGTCGCGTCCCAGTCCGGCCCACAAGATGCCGTCGTGAAAATAGGCTTTGATGACGGGATCGTGCGCCAGTTCAACCGCGAGGCTGGTTTTCCCTACACCCGGAAGCCCATTGAGGGCCACCAATGCCGTGCTCGCGCCCTCTTCGCAGAGGCGCTGCTTCATACCAGCGAGCAACAAATCGCGTCCAACCAGCCGCGGCGTTGCTGACCAGGAGGTAGGCAGGGCCGGGTCATACACAGGGGCCGGGGAGACAGGCGCCTGCGGAACCGCTGGGTACACCTGCCCGGAAATTGACTCGGCGCCTGGCTGGCTAGCGTGCGTGGACAGTCCCAGTTCCTGGGGCTTCTTCTCAAAGAAAGTGCATAGCTCCTGCCGGAAATGGGGGCCTGGAGCGGTAACCCCTCGCTCCCAACGACTGACATTATAGGATGTTGTGCCAATCTGCCCGGCTAGCTGGCCCTGTGACAAACACCGCTCAATCCGCGCACGTTTCAACTGTCCATTAGGGACTGGCCTGTCACCCTCTTTCACGCCGTACGCCTCCTCTTTTCCTGGTAGTTTAGTTCCCTGTAGACTAGCACCACGCCTGATTATAGCATATGAGGCGATAATACTGTACCGGTAATCCACGCTCTATTGACTCGCTCGCATGTTTTCTCTACAATGAGAGAGGTGTAGTTGTTCGATTGGCTGATGTCGAGTCGAGGTACATGATGGACCCTACTCTGGAGGCACAATTGGCGCAGGTCAAACCATACGAGCCGTGGTTTATCATTATGGGTGTCTTTGTGCTCTTCATCCTGCTCCGCGTGACGCGCCGGGGGCTGCGGCAGCGCGTAGATCGCATCGGCTACCGGCTCTTTGGCACGCGCGGCCTGCTCATCTGGTTCTGGCTCAACGCGCCAGGTGTGGTCCTGCATGAACTGAGCCATGCCTTTGTGGTGCTGCTCTTCAAGCCGTGGGGCTTCCGCGTTACCAGCATCACGCTCTTCCGCATCAGACCCATGGCGCAGGTCGGGTCAGGCGGGCGCGCGATGCGCGTTAACGGCCCACAATCGCTGCAACTCGGCGAGGTGCAGTATGTGCGACCACCACATAAGCTGATGAGTCACATTGGGGATGGGCTGAGCGCGGTCGCGCCCCTGTTCGGCGGCATTGGCGCGGTGATCCTGCTCTACTGGGTCGCCACGGGCTACCATATCTGGGATGTTCACTTGCAAATCCTGCGCCCCGGCTGGCCCTGGTGGACCCTGCTCTTCGCCCCCTACCTGATCCTGACCGTCACCTCCGAACTCTGGCCTAGCCACCAGGACTGGCGCGGCGCCCGCTGGCTGCTCAGTGGTCTCCTGGTCCTGCTGATTGTCATCGCGCTCATCCTCTGGGCCACCAACGCGGTTGTCTTCAACGCGCAACTGCTCCTGCTAGCCTCCTCCGTAGCGCGCAGGATCGATTTCGCGCTGATTGTGCTGCTGGCGCTGGACCTGGCCTTCCTCATTGTAGCTGATATTCTGGCGCGCCTGCTGCGCTGATAGGATGGCATACATGCCTACACCGCTGCTCATCATCATCTCTGGCCCGCCCGGCGCAGGCAAAACCACGCTTGGTCGCTACCTCGCGCAGGAGTTACACCTGCCCTTCCTCAATAAAGACGATATCAAGGAACTGCTCTTCGACAACCTGGGCTGGAGCGACCGCCCCTGGTCCCGCAAACTCGGCATGACCAGCTACGAACTGCTCTACCACTTCATCGAGGTCCAACTGCGCGCCGGCGGTTCCCTGATCACTGAGAGCAACTTCGACCCGCTTTATGCTGGCGCACGCTTTCTCTCTCTAAAAGAGCGCTACGGCTTTGAGCCCATCCAGATCCAATGCTTTACCGAAGGCACTGTCCTGCTTGAGCGCATCAAAGCACGCTCCACATCCGGCGAACGCCATCCCGGACACGAGGAACATATATACTACCACGAATTTGTCGATGTGTTGCTGCGGGGAAAGCTGGATAGCCTGGATATCGGCGGGCAACTGTTGGAGGTGGATACAACCGACTTCACAAAGGTAGACTATAAGAAGGTGCTGGACTGGATCATAGCGAAGACGGAGGAGGAATAGAGCCTATGCTCACGACAACCTCTCAGCGCTGCATGGCCTGCTTGCTACTGGCGCTCATCTTCGCCCTCGCTGGTTGCGGCCCGGTCAGTGTGAAGCAGATCACAGTGGTGAGCACGGCGGTCGCTGTTGCGCCCACACTTCCCGCGCAAGCGTTTCCTAATGCCGCCGGCCTGGATGCCTACCTCAGTCACCTGAACGCAAGCGGGTCGTTGACCGGGTCGGTGCTGGTGGCTCGCAATGACATGCTGTTCAGCAAGGGCTATGGCCTGGCAGACAGGGGCACACATGTTCTGGATACGCCGCAGACGCGCTTCCGCATCGGCTCGGTCACCAAGGAATTTACCGCGATGGCGATCCTGATCTTGCAGGAGCACGGCAAGCTGCATGTGCAGGATCACCTCTGCCTGTATATCGCGAATTGTCCCCAGGATTGGCAGCCGATTACGCTCTCCCACCTGCTGACACACAGTTCCGGCATTCCTGACTACACCAACTTTCCCGATTTTGTGGCCTCGTGGACCCAGCCCACCACCCCCGAACAGCTTATCGCCCGCTTCAAAGATAGGCCCCTGGATTTTGCCCCCGGCTCGGTCTTCAGGTATAGCAATTCGGGCTATGTCCTGCTGGGCTACATTATCGAGCGCGTCTCAGGGGAATCGTATGCCACCTTTTTACAGGAGCATATTTTTGCTCCGCTCAAGATGCGCGATACCGGCTACGACACCACACATCCAGCCCTTCCGCAGCATGCCACCGGCTATTACAGCGACTATAGCAAGCCCGACCCATATGATATGTCGGTATTCTACGCGGCGGGCGCCTTGTATTCCACGGTGGAGGATTTGTATAGATGGGACCAGGCGCTGATGGCACATATGCTGGTCTCGCAACAGGCGCTGGATGCCATGTTCACCCCGCATATCCCCTGCCCACCACCGGGCGCAGGTGGAGGCTGCTTACAGTCAACGGACCGCGGCTACGGCTACGGCTGGTTCATTGGCGCGGAACCTCTGGGAAAGCTCATCTATCACGTCGGCCGTATCGACGGCTTTCTCGCATACAATGGCTTCTATCCCGCGCGCAACCTCTATGTGGTAGTGCTATGCAACCTGGAGACGGCCGATGTGCTGAAGATTGGCCGTACACTGGCGTCGATGGTGACTGGCACTGGCTAACACAATCCTTACGATACGGTTTGACCGGCAACGCTCGCCTGTTCGTGTATCCACGCCACAAGATCATCATCGAGCTGCTGGCGGTCGGCCTCGAACTCGAAATTATGGTGGTAGGTGGGATAGGCTTGCCAGGTCTTATCGCGGCTGGCCAGGGCCTCATATAATTTGCGCGTGCCAGCGGGGATCACAGCTTTATCCTGCTCGCATTGGATCACGAGCGCGGGGATGGTGATACGCTTCGCCAGCCTGGGGACGGCCAGGCGCATACGCAGGATCTGCACCAGGAATGTGGCCGTCTGCGTGCGATGCCAGAGGGGGTCGGCTTCGAGCATCTGGATGGCTTCGGGGTTGCCGGTCATCACATCGGGTCCACCGGCCACCTGCCAGGCGCGCTTCGACTTGAAGAGGCCACCCATGAAGATGCCCAGGGTGTTGCCTACCGGCAGGCGCGAGCTATCCTGCACCCAGGGGTTGAGAAAGATGACGCCGGTGAGCATATTCCCGTAGCGGGCGGCAAAGTGCGTGGCGAAGATACCACCCATGCTGTGACCAAGCATATAAACGCGCGCCCCCGGATGGCGCTCGCGGATCTCGGAGACGACGCACCAGATATCCTCTACATAGCGCCCGGCGCGGTCGATATGCCCCGGCGCCCCTTCCGAGCGCCCAAAGCCGCGATGATCCATAGCATAGACCGTGAGGCCGCGCGCGGCCAGCTCGTTACCAAAGTCGATAAACCAGCCGCTATGCGCCCCCAGACCATGCAGCAGCAGCAGCACATCGTCGCTGTCCGCGTTCCAGACGCGCACAAAGAGCTTGCAGCCATCCGCGGCCCTCACCTGTTCGGTCGCGATCATCACTTCGGGGCCGCCATGCATATGGCCCCAATCTCCCCGAGCCTCCGGGCTGTAACGCATAGTTCCTCCACGCGCATCGTATCTTCTTCACACCACCGTTTTAGCACGAGGTGTATGGTGTGAGTATAGCATAGACGGCCCGATCTTCACAATTGCATCACTTCCGCTGTACCTCCTAGAGAAACCGTCTGAGTAATCCTTTGGGGAAAAGCTGTCTGAGAAATTCTACGGGATCGTCCATGAACGCTTGCAGCAGAACTATCGGTAAGAACAGCACGACACATCCGAGGCATGCTCCAAAAAGGGATCCGGAGGCCATAAACCCACGAGCAGGGATAAAAATGAAGCCAGGAATGGCCCCCACCACGCTTGCGACAAGCAGAGCGATCCCCCACCAGAAAAGAGAACGGCGTGAGTAATGGGTGGTACGCACCTCCTTGACCAGAGATCTCAGGAGCACCCCAGGGTAAAAAAGACTAAAGTGCTGACGCCCACACCGTTTAGACCAAATATCTTGTTGGGGAGGAAAAAGATGTCAAACAGCTCTCCAGCGAGCGTTATCATAATAATGCCAACAACCCACCACCTCTCGGCAGGGTTTGTAAAAAATTCCAGGGGGTTTGTAAAAAATTCCAGAAATGACGGGCCTGTGCGCACAGGGCGATAGTGAGACATGCGTGCAACGTGGCGACCTTCGTCGGAATGGCGCGTTTTGTTGTGACGAGACGGTGTGTTGTGCTTCACATCTTGCATCGATCTCCGATGGCGAAACCTTTGCCCAGACATATACGCTCTCTTTCTGTATACAAAGGCGGCAAGCGGCTTTTTGATCACGTTATAGTTCTTCAGTATACCGCTTTCGGATCAAGTTTGCTCAATCTTTATTTTTCTCGTGCCCTTTCTCTCGCTCGTCTTACGGTACTTATAAACAAGGGGAGAAAAAACATCACGGTCCAAAAACATCCAAAAAGGAGGCTACCCTTACCTACCCAGGAAACAAGAGGCACATTGATAAGCTCTCCCAGGAGGATCGGGATAAACCCAAAGAGGACACTACTGAGCAGCAGGATAACAACTGATTTGAGCAAAGCGCGGTTTTCCTCGGCCGGGAGAGGTTCTGTCAGCCAGGCAAATCGCTGCAAATTGTGCTTTTCACTCATGTGATTTCCTTTCGCATTATTAGGTTACCACCTCTTTTTTCTATCTTTCGCCCCAACCTTGTTACTGAAAAATGGGCCTGACCCACAACGCTTTCAATTGGTTGGCCTGGAGAATAGCACCACAGTTCGTCGCAAATTCGACAGCGATACCATCTGCGTAAGAACGCGTTTCCCCGAAACATATCCAGGAGGTCGTTGGGTCATAGGAAATGCCCCACATATCTGGGCCTTCGAGCCTGACGTTCTCACCGTCCTCGATGGTCTCATCAAGTAAAAGCAACCTTCCAGAACGAAATTCAGGAACGGACAGTCGTTGTTGATGCCATCTGATCGGTGTCCCACAATATCCATGCACGTGGGTGGCACGCTTCCTCTTGTCGAAATAGCTACGAAATCCTACTTCCACATAGCCAATCAATATGTAGCAATCACTATACTGTGATGGCGCAAAGTTCAAGGCGTACTCTTGCCCAACATAGACAACCTGGCCATGATGGAGCATAGGTCCTTCTTCAAAGCTAAAAAGCATGCGTTCCTCCCGGCTCAAAGGGGAGTTGATCGAGAGCATCACGTTTCTCAGCAAGCACCCAGGGAATAAAACTGGTGAATTCCATTTGGAGAGCGGGCTGAGGAAATCCCTTTGAAATGAGACTAATTTTTTCGCTAAAAGCTACCCCAAATTGGTCGTCAATGAGTGTATAACCTTGCCCTTCAGCTTTTTCGATGATCCGACCAACGAGATGATAGAAGCCACCATAATATGCCTGGGTCTTCTCCCGGTTGGCGTAGATAGTGTAGACCTCGGCCTCTTTCTCCGGAGCAATACCTACGCTCTGAAAAAATGCGACAGTAGATGGTGAAAAAGCTCTGTTGGTACTGCAAGCAGCAAAGTAGTTTTGACAGTAATCACACGTGCAAGCGCTGATAGGATGTTCGTTGAGATACGCTGCTTGCGTTGCCTTACGATCAACTTCAATCAGCCATCCACCGATGTGTATCTGCTCAAAAGGCATGTATTTCCTCCTCTGAATTCCTCTTGACCTCATATAAAGATTGTCAGCACCCCCAGCAACAATGTATGCCAGATGAGGAGACCACTGGCCATTCCAATGAGCGCGATGAAGAACACACAGAGAAAGGAAATACACCCCTCCAGACTGCCAGCGAGAAGCTCACTGAGGGCCGCTTCCGGATCTTGTATTATATGTATCAGCACAACCAGCCCAACAAGTGCAATGATGGCTCCAAAAAAGACTCGTATGGGGGCGAGCAACACGCCAGGGAGGTACATGTAGCCAAGAATGGCTCCGACGATGGCGACAGCAAAAATGCCAGCACTGCACCAGAAAAGAGCACGGCGCGATTTGCGTATCTCTTCATGAGCTATCACGGCACCCAGCCAGATCACGAGAAGGAGGCAAGCACTCGATCCACTAAGCACGGCAAAAACCCGGACTCCTTCCGCACTGAGAGAATATCCTGGGACAACGATGTCACGGAGATGACCAGGCAGGGAAAAGTAACCAATAGCCCCTCCGATGATAGTTGCAAGAAGCAGGATAGCAACTCTCCATCTATGAGAAATGCGGGTGTTGTTCAATCGCTCTGACCGGACCTGGTTCTCTCCTTGCACTGTTTTCTGACGTTGAAGCCTGGCCTTGGGCATGAACATCCTCTTTCTGCATCTATACGTAGCAATTTCCTTACTTACCAGTCATACTTTCCCTGTGAAATATGTACCCACTTCTCAATAATATCTTTTGCATTAACAATTAAGATCACCGGTAGAATAATACCGCAGAGAATAGGCCCACCAATAACCATAAGAATTAGTAAGCCTTGATCCACCTGCCATGTTCGCGACCACGCGTAGATGAGCCATCCGATGCATATATAGAGAAACATACCAGCTACAACAAGAATGAAGAACCACTTTATGGTTCTCTTAATCAGAATTGGTTTCTGCGCTTTTCGCCATGCCTCAGTGATCTCTCTTGCATTTTCCTGCTCGTCCATCTTTCTCTCCAACATGGCTCTGCATCGCGCTGCTCGCAAGCTCCTGGCTCGCGACAGGAGCAGGCTGTAATTCTGTATATAAGTATACGGGAAAAACAGGCGGAAGAGAAGTGTTGCCAGCTAATATACAAGGTCATTTAAAATCGTGCATGGCACGGAATAGACGGCACACGGATGCGGCAAGCCGGATCCCTACGCGGGTTGGGGATGGCACACGGATGCGGCAAGCCGGATCCCTACGCGGGTTGGGGACGGCACACGGATGCGGCAAGCCGGATCCCTACGCGGGTTGGGGAGCGATCCGTTTCTCCTAGCCGCGAAAGCGCCCCAGCAGGTCCTGCCAGGCACTACTCTCTACCTGGAACAGCAGTATATCGCCGCTGGTGCCGAGATATACTGCGAGGATATGGCGCGCGTCAACCTTCCACAGCGTTCCTCCGGTGGTGCCCTTGAGCGCGTAGAGCCGCTCGTAGGGGCAGGATCCGGACGGGTCGGGGAAGCAGACGGTCGTAAAGATGATCCCATGGCGGTACTGGAAGCCAGCGGATCGCTGGTGCAGGAAACGCGTCGGGTCGCCGGGCTGGAAGGTCCACAGTGCGGCCCCGTTGCGCATATCAAAGGCCACCAGCGCCTGGGCCGGGCTGCTGCCTTCAATTGAATCGACCAGCAGAGCATAGACGATTTTGCCGTCATCGGAGATATGCACATCCAGGACGGCATCCAGTTGCTTCTGGCTCCAGAGGACGCTCTGGGTCGTAGTATCGATGGCCTGGATTTGGCCCCCGCCATATACCAGCAGGGTATGCCCACTTGCCAGCAGACCAGGAGGGTTTTGCAGCGAGTCCGGCCCTGGATTAGGAACAGTCCACAACTCATTGCCGGAGGCCAGGTCAAAGACGTGGAATTGGTCGCTGCGCGTGATGAACAATAGGCCCGCGCTCGTGGCCATCTGCATCTCTTCCTGGGGCAGAGCGGACAGATTGTCTTCCGCGGTGACGTTGTGCCAGCGGACCTTGCCCTGGGTTACATCGATGCTATAGATGTTGCTAGAAACCTGCCAGATAAGCTGGTGACCCAACGTGAGCAGCGTGCCATTATCGCGCGGAAACACGCTGGAATCCTGGGGTCCGGCGATGCGCCAGGCGCTGGCGCCCGTGGCCAGGTCGATGGCCATAAGCTGCGTGGTCGGCCCTGAAGCGCCGGGCGTCGCTGCCGGTACGCTGCTGGCAAGGTAGGCAAAGCGCGCGTCGATACCCAGCACAATGGCCTGCTGCTGGTCGTTGGGAGCAACGATGGTGCGCTGCCAGATAGTCTGGCCCGTCAGACGATTGAGCAGCAGGAAGGTGAGCTGGTGATCGAGGGGATGCGCGTAGGCCGGATCGTCGGGCGCGAACCGGTAGTCCAG
>JBDTHH010000693.1:0-5860 GCA_039937055.1 Ktedonobacteraceae bacterium
CAGGCGATTCTCTGCAAGAGAGAGTCGCCTGGGCTTACTTTAGTCTAAACAAGAATATAGAAGGTTCATTATAAATAACGGCATTATCACCTCTCAGGTTTCATGTCTCTGATAAGGTCTCTGATACCAATTTGCATTCAGATGCATACCAGTGCTCCTAGTGGACTGACCCACTTCTTGTGGCAAGGGAGCAGGCGCTTCCCCTGTCCGCGTAGGGATCCGGCTTGCCGCATCCGTGTCTCAGGCCCTTGGGCCTGGCAGGCCTCTCCCGCCCTCGCACGCGAGGCCGCCCCACGGATGCGGCAAGCCGGATCCCTACGCGGACGGGGGCGTTTCACCTATTACATGAAGGTGGTCAGTCCACTAGTTACGCTATTTTTATGACCTGCAAACGTGTCTATTCCTTGCCAACCTTCCTGGCCACTTCGGTCTGCTCTTTGATGAATGCTCCACAATGGTCGGCCTGCTCAGTAGTGATACGCGGACGATCCGCGCCTCTCGACTCTTCCTGGCTATTGTTGTATGATGGTGCCACGCTTGCCAGCGAGACAACACATCTCTATACGCATATATAACCAGCAGGTCAATTCTGCCCATGTGCCAGGAGACAGTAAAGCAGCAGGTAAAATTTTTTCATTTTCTCAGGAGGAGGCGGTGATGGCAAAGCAGACATCCGCGAAGCCGCAGCAGGCAAAGGCTGCGGAGAACGAGAAGCCCTTTAAAATGATCTCTGTGAACCGCCAGGCGTATCATGAATACGAAGTTGAGCGCACCATTGAGGCAGGTATCGTGCTGGTAGGGACCGAGATTAAATCCATCCGCGATGGTAAAGTCAACCTGCGCGGCTCCTACGCGATTGCCCGCAACAGCGAACTGTGGCTGGAGAACGCGCACATCGCCGTCTACGATCACGGCAACCGCAACAATCATGAGCCACTGCGCAACCGCAAGTTGCTCCTGCACAAGCGGGAACTCAGCCTGCTGCTGGGTAAGGTCGCGACGAAGGGCATGACGCTGATCCCACTCAAGCTCTACCTCAAGGGCGGGCGCGCCAAGGTCGAGTTAGGCCTGTGTCGCGGCAAGAAGCTCTACGATAAGCGCGACGCGATTACTGAGCGCGAGGCCAAGCGCGAAATCGAACGCACCTTTCGCCAGCGCTAGCATCCAGCACGCGATCTGGAGAGCGCCCACAGCACGATACATGCGAGAAAGTAGATCTATCTATGGAACAGGACGAGCAGACACACACATCATCCGCGCTCCCGGCGGAGATACGAGAGAAATTTGGCTTTCTGCGCTTGCTCGGCATGGAGGTTGAAACGTCGCGACCCGGACTCGGCCAGGTGCATATTACAGTCGATGCGCGGCTGATGCACCCGCAGCAGATTGTGCATGGGGGCGCTATCTTCACACTGGCAGATACGGCTATGGCTATGGCGCTGATGCCGCTCTACCCCGCCGGCACGCGTGTGGGCACCATCGAGGCCAAGATCAACTTTCTCCTGCCGGTGCGCGCCGGAGAGCTACAGGCGGAGGCAACCATCGTTCACCAGGGACGCTCGACGGCGGTGCTGGAGGCCACGGTCTACAACATCCACGAAGGCGAGCGCCGAGCCATCGCGCGTGCGCTGGGAACGTTCAACGTTGCGCCGCCCAAGACTGATCCCGACGCTTCAAAAAGCTGAATGGCCAGCAGGCCACCAGACATAAGACAACGAACGTCACGCAGGCGATTACCACCACAATCTGACACGCCTGAATGTTTGCCATATACACCAGTTCATGAGCATGGGGATACCCGCCCAGGCTATGAGACGGGGCGTTTTCAACAAGGGTGACAAATTCCTGAAGCCCAAGGATAGCCTGGATCAACGCCCAGATCCCCACGCCCACGGAGAGGAGCAGCATGGCATACTGCCACTTCGCCTGGCGCCCGATCAGCAACAGGCGTAAGAAGATGCCTCCCGCAATCAATAACAAGAGGGCGCACAGTCCTGCGGCGTACGACCAGGTACGAAGACCCTCGAAAATGACATGTTGAGCCAGGAACATCTACGCACACCTCTCTTCCATTCACAAGGCAAAAATACTGTACTCTGACATAACGTGATAGCTATACAGGTTGTTCCCAAATCACAATATGGCCAGCGTAACAATTCGTAAAGGCAATGGAGTTACAGTTCGCCCATGAAAATGGAGTATACTGATGCCAGAGCCTGCCACACTGAATAGATCGAATGTCACAGGAGCACACACTTTTATGTCAATTACACGCCTGCATCACGCGCAGATCACCATACCGCGCGGATCTGAGGAACAGGGGAGGGAGTTCTACTGCACCTTCCTGGGCCTTCCCGAAATAGAGAAGCCGGAGGCGCTGCAAACGCGGGGCGGCTTCTGGCTACAGGTTGGAGACAGGCAGGTACATGTAGGAACCGAGGACGGCGTAGAGCGAGCGGCCACCAAAGCGCACCTGGCCTACGAGGTCACCAACCTGGAGACCTGGCGCGGGAAATTGCAGCAGCGGGGCATTGCGATTCTGGAGGGGGTACCGATACCGGGCTATATACGCTTCGAGATACGCGACCCCTTTGGAAATCGCGTAGAGTTTATTCAGCCGATCGCGGAGATGTGATCATAACAGGCCAGCAGTAGACCACAGTCCGCCTCGGCTTAGCCGTTCTACTCCGGTTCAGACAGGGTCTCACCAGAAAGTTCTCCTGCCGTCAAGCGAGAGGAGAGTTCGCGAGCACTCCTGGCAGCAGCTTGTTTTGAGCGCCGTGGTTTGAGATAGATTCCATCGAACAGAAGCAGGAGAGCGGCAAGGAAATACAATCCACCAAGAACCCACTCTGCTCGGATGGGAGCAACGAGAACAGTCTTACCGGCAGCCATGTCAAGGCAGAACAAGGCCAGCAAGAATTCAACGAGGCGAACCCAGAGACGATACTGCCACAGCAGAGTTCCCTGAGCCTGTCGAAACAGCTCTGATCGTTCTTGCTGGCGCAGCCGTTCAATCTCCCTGGTAGGGACAGGTCCACGGTTGGCCAGGAAATTACTGGCTCCTAACCATAGGAGTACGAGTACAAGGGCAAAAAATGCCACGAGGGTCCCGGCATCGCGAAAGGGGAATTGAATAAGCCCGCTGATCAAAAGAAATACACCTGCGCAGAACAAGGCGATGCCAGCAAAGCTCCAAAGCCGGCGTTTCCTTTGAAGCCGCGCCTCGTACCAGGCTGTCTCCGGGTGAGGGGAATGATGTTGTTGTTGCTGCACGACAACCTCCTTAACACGCATTTTGTACTGGTCCATGCTAACAAAGATGCATGAGCGTAAGGAGGAGTGACAACGAAAGAGCGATGAAGACCGCTCTCATCGTCGCTATCGCGCCATAAACAAGGCTACCAGCGTCAATACTGCCCCCAGGGTATTGGCGGTACAGTGTATCAGGATTGAGATCTTGATGTTTCGCTTCCAATAGACAAGGTAAACTTCAGGCAAGACGAGTAGAAAGATGAGGAGATAATTGTACGGCTGCCAGACATGTCCCAGAGTAAACAAGAGGGCATTGACTACGGTTTACCCTTTGAGCATACGTGAAAGGTGAAGCGAAATGATGTCCATAGTGTCACAAAACTGTGGCAATGGCGATCTGGTTTAGCTATCGACGATAGCCGACGGTTCGTGTACATTGCTTTCATCTACAGCAGCGTTAGCAGCATCGCGGCGCGCCAGACGTCTCTCCTGCTGGTAGAGCGCCAGCAGCGAGATCAGTGCAACGCAGGCCAGCAGCGCCGTCAGGTAGACCAGGCCATCGAAGCCCCAGGTGTGGGCGAAGACGCCACCAAGACCATTGCCGAGCAACTGGCCCAGGCCCAGGAATACCGAGTACAGCCCCATCAGCAGGCCACGGTCCGCGACGCTCTCCTCGGAGATATCGGCCAGGTAGGCCAGCGCGGAGGGCGCGAAGCTGCTTTCCGCGAAGCTGCCAAGCAGCAAGACAGGAACCCAGACGACCAGCGCTGGGTTTGAACCTGTACTATGATTGATCGCCAGCAGGGCTGCGCAGGCCAGGTAGACGCCCGCCACCGAAGTCAGCATCAGCAGCAGGCGCGGCACACGTTTGAGAAAGAAGGCCCAGAAGAGCAGGCACAGACCGAAAAAGAGCACATAGCCGCCCAATACCAGGCTCAAGTGGCTGCCACCGCCGGGACCGCTCATGGCGCCCACAAACAGTTGGTGCAATGCCGGGCGCGGCTTCGAGAGGACAAATGTGAGCTGCGAGCTGAACCAGACGCCCAGCAGGGCGCTGAGGCATATCCAGGCGGGGATAAAGATGAAGAGGCGCGGCGTGCGCAGGATACGCAGGTAGCGGGCGGCCACGGCGCGCATCTGGCCATGATCGACGCGCCGGACTATCGTGGGGGACACAAACATGCAGAGAGCTGCCGTCAGATAGAACAAAGCCAGCATGCCAAAGGCACCGCGGCCAAAGTGGTCCCAGGCAAACCCGCCCAGCACAACGCCCGCTCCGATCCCGCCGCTGGTCGCCAGTTCGTAAAAACTCATGAGGCGCACACGGCGTGTGACATCTCGCGACGTGAAATCTGCCAGGTAGCCAAGCACGGTCGGGATGGTCATCGCCGACGAGAGGCCCGCGATGACCTGCAAGCCCAGCAAATATGGCAGCGGTTGCGCAACGGGGGTAAAGGGCAAAAGTGCCACATGTAATAGACCTAGCAGAGGGCCGACGATCATAAACAGGCGGCGTCCCCAGCGGTCGCTGAGCGCGCCCATGGCGGGAGCCAGAGAGAGTTCTGTGATAAAAAATACCACCGAGAGTAGCCCGACCTGGAGGCTAGTGATGGCATAGCCCGTATGAGCGGCAAGGCTGGCCAGAAAGAGTCCGAGGACGATACCTCCCGCGCCCGTATTCATGCGTAAGACAAACGTCCCAATCACCAGTGGGACAACCGAGCGCCGGGGCATGCCTCTCCTTCTTGCTAGCTAGCTTGCTTAGCTGCTATGCCTGCTGAGCCGGGCCTTCTATGGCCTGCGAGCCAGGATAAGCCATTCTGGCCTTCCGTAGATTGAGAAAGGTCAGCAACGCTATTGTACACCCTATAAGTATCAAGAGAACAGCCAGCAACACCAATGCCAGCAATAGCACGCGCATGCCACCATTAGCCACCGCGCTACTTAGAATAAGTACCCCCAGGATTGCCATGATTCTGACCCTTTTCTAGACATGGGCGAGGCGAACCAGCCTCCTCGCGCTATTCTACTGCACATATGATCTTTCAATCTCTAGCGAACACGCTATCTCTTCACCCCATCCTATGTTGAGGACGGAATGAGCGCGCAAAAGTAACGCATGTGCCCTCTTTTGTGCTGTAAGTGGGATATTAATGCACACAATGTGCCTCACGGGGATAGCAACGCTGGATTTTGAGTCCTTCTTCTGGTATGCTTTTTTCAAAACACAGGAGATGCACACATGTCTGAGAACGACAACACAGCCAGCGGCGCGCCGCAAGAGGCAGGCAGCGCACCATCAGACCCGGCGCGGTCAAGCGCGCAAGGACCATCGACTGAGGAGCAGATCCGGGCTGCACACATCGACGAGCCAGCGCTGCTGGACGGGCCTATCCGGCTTGTCGACTACGACCCTGAGTGGCCCCGGCTTTTTGAGCGTGAGGCCGCGCGGATTCGGGTTGCCCTCGGCGAGCAGATCGTATTGCTCGAACACGTCGGCTCGACCTCGGTGCCCGGGCTTGCCGCCAAACCGAGAATCGACATACTACTCGTGGTACCCAACTCGGCAGATGAGCCGGCCTACGTCCCGGCCCTGGAGGTCGCC
>JBDTHH010000694.1:0-6174 GCA_039937055.1 Ktedonobacteraceae bacterium
CCCTGCTCCAACGCCGACCCAGCTTGCCATCCCCCCTTGTCTGCCGGTGCGCAATTCATTGCGCCGGGCGCAATAAAGGCCAGCGCCACGACCCCCATGGTATCGTGGCGCTGGCCTGTTCAATCGCTCACCCTTGCAATCCGCGTGTTACGGATAGCTCACCAGGGTGGCGTTGGTGGTAGTCAAGCGAAAGCGACAAAGAGTTCCCACCCTTGTAGACACTTCTAGCCGTCATACAAGTATTTCTCTTTGCGAATTAGCAATACACAGTGTTTCTACGAAAAAGGTAGCACACCCCTTTCAGCTTCACTGCGTAGGAGATGGTCGATTGATTGTCGACAAAGGTGTTGTGCTCTGCTCATCGCCATAGAGGAAACAATGGGTCCAGTGGCCGTTCCCCAGATCGGTACGTTTGGGGAAGCGCTGGCGGCAGACCTCCATCGCGTGAGGACAGCGTGGATGGAAGCGGCAGCCGGTGGGCGGATTGATCAGGCTGGGAATTTCCCCACGTGCGTTAATCTCCTTCATCCCTGAGGTGCCAGCTTTGATGCGATCAGGGTCCGGGGCGGCTGCCAGCAGCAGGCGCGTATAGGGATGTTTGGGTTCCTGAGTCACTTCTTCGCTGGAGCCACCCTCCACCATCTGTCCGGCATACATGACCAGGGCTTCATCGGCGAAATAGCGCGCGCTGGCGATATCGTGGGTAATATACAGCAATGCCAGCTCTTCTTCATCCTTCAGACGCAGCAGCAGATTCAGAATATCCATGCGGATAGAGACATCCAGCATCGAGACCGGTTCGTCGGCCAGCAAGACCTGGGGATGAACCGCCAGGGCGCGTGCGATAGCGATACGTTGGCGCTGTCCGCCGCTCAACTGGTGCGGATATTTCTGGATAAATTGCTCGGCAGGCGTAAGGCTCACGCGATTGAGCAGGGAGAGAATCTGCCGGGTCTCCTCGGCCTTCGAATGCACATCGCCGAAAATGCGCAGTGGGCGCGCCAGGTGGTAGCGGATGCTATGCACCGGATTGAGCGAGGCAAACGGGTCCTGGAAAATCAACTGCACATTTTTACGGTACGTGTGCAGCGCGGAGCTCTGGCGTGTCAGGCGCACCGGCTCGCCGCGAAAGCGAATCGTGCCGGAGGTGGGATCATAGAGGCGGGCCAGCATGCGCGCAACTGTTGTCTTGCCGCTGCCGCTTTCGCCTACCAGAGCGGTCGCCCGTCCGGGATAGAGGCTCAAGGTAGTATCATCGACCGCCTGGACAGCCTTCTTGCCGCCCAGGATTTGCTGGCCAGTGGGAAACTCTTTGTGCAGGTGGACCGCCTCCAGAATTGGCGCGGAGCGAGTGTTGACAGTGCGAAACTGGGATACCTGCTGAAAAACACTCATCGACTTTTTCCTTTTTCAATTCTCGCCGCGTACGCCGCGGCAAACTGCTCTGCATTTGGAAGCTCGCCCGTTGAAAAACGCCTATCATAGAGATGGCAGGCTACCTGTTGCTCGTTCCCATTCGTAGCGTCGGCTAGCGCTGGTTGGAGCACCGGGAGCACACGGGAGCAGGGACCAAAGACCATTGGGCAACGCGGATGAAATGTGCAACCGGTTGGCACTGCGCGCAAGTCGGGCGGCGAACCAGGAATACCGCCCATGTTGCGGCGCGCGCCATGCAGATTGGGGAACGAGTGCAGCAAGCCGTAGCTATAGGGGTGGCGCGGATTTAGATAGAGATCTTTACTGCTGCCCTTCTCCACTAGCTTCCCCGCGTACATGATCGCAATGGTGTCGGCCAGTTCGAGCAAGAGCGAGAGGTCGTGGGTGATGAAGATCAGGGCCATGTTGAATTCCTTGCACAGCCCACTGATGAGTTCGAGGATCTCGCGCTGCACCACGACATCCAGGGCCGTCGTTGGCTCGTCCATAATGATCAGTTCTGGCCTCAGCGCCAGGGCAATCGCGATGACCGCGCGCTGGCGCATCCCGCCGCTCAGTTCGTGGGGAAAGCTTCTGAGACGATCGGAGGCGATACCCACCAGATTGAGCAGTTCGACTGCCCGGCGCCGGAGCCGGTCTGGTCCCATATCAGATCGGTGCGTCTTGAGGACATCCATAATTTGCGTGCCGACGGTCAGCACCGGGTTCAGTGAGTTCATCGCGCTCTGGAAGACAATCGACAGCTCATTCCAGCGGAAGTGGCGCAGTTGCGCGGGCGTGAGGCTCAAGATGTCGATCGAGCCACTGGTTGCCGACCCATCCGCGAGCGAGAGGTTGCTGATGACCGCGGCGCGCTCCCGGTCGTCAGGGGGATAATAGAGTACCTCACCGCCCGTGATATACGCGGGCGGCCGCAACAAACGTGTAATGGCGTAGGCCAGCGTCGATTTTCCGCAGCCACTTTCCCCGGCCAGACCGAGGATCTCGCCGCGCTTGAGCGAAAAATTCACCTTATCGACCGCGTGGACAGCGCCACTGGCAGCCGAATAATCGACGCTGAGATTCCTGACATCCAGGAGGTTTTTTGTCCCAACAGTGGTAATCATTGAATTTCCACCTTTTCTTTTTCCGCCCTCTTAGAAGAGACTTTTCATGCGCCTGGTCTGGCCTGTGAAATCAGTGCGGCATACCAATGGCCGCTCTCCTTAATTACCCGGCGTTGCGTGGGGTAGTCGATGTAGACGATGCCAAAGCGCTTGGAGTAGCCTTCGCCCCACTCAAAGTTGTCCATCAGTGACCAGACGAAGTACCCACGGAGGGGAACTCCTTGCTCAATAGCTTCAGCGCAGGCCGTAAGGTAGGAATGCAGGTAGGAGACACGGCGAGGATCGCTCACAACGTCGCTGCCATCCCAGGTGTCGGGAAAGGCCATGCCATTCTCAGTGACGTAGAGATCACCGACCGGATAATTGCGCGTGATATCGATAAGCAGGTCGCGCAGGCCATGCGGATAGATCTCCCAGCCCATATCGGTATAACAGGCATTGGGCACAGGCGAGACGCTCTCGCAGCGATCGGCCAGGGGCTGCACCTGCGCGCCGCGCACAATGATGCGCGAGTAGTTATTGACGCCCAGGAAGTCCAATGGCACTGAGATCGTCTCCATGTCGCCAGCCTGAATCGGCGGCGGATTGAGCTGCATATGCTCAAAGAACCGCTCAGGATAGGCGCCCCGGTAGATGGGATCGAGGAACCAGCCATTGCTAAAGTCATTGGCGAGCGCCATATCGCGCGCCGTCTCAGGGCGTTCGTCGGCGGCATAGACCGGATTGAGCAGATTCGTAATGCCGACCGGGATGTTGACTGCCACATTGGCCCGCAGGCGTGGCACCGCCAGGCCGTGCCCTAACAGGAGATGATGAGCTGCATCGATTGCTGCCTGCCGGTCCTTGCGACCAGGCGCGTGTACGCCGATCCCGTAGCCCAGGTACGCGCTACACCACGGCTCGTTGAGCGTGATCCAGCTCGCCACCCGATCTCCCAGGCACCTGGCCACAATCTCCGCATAATCAGCGAAGGCATAGGCGGTATCGCGCGTGGTCCAGCCGCCGGCCTGCTCCAGGGGCGAGGGCAGATCCCAGTGGTAGAGCGTCGCGAACGGCTGGATGCCCTTCGCCAGCAGCGTATCCACCAGGCGATCATAGAAATCCAGGCCTGCCTGATTGATTGCGCCGCGCCCCTGAGGGACGATGCGCGGCCAGGCTATCGAGAAACGATAGGCGTTCAAGCCCAGTTGTGTCATCAGGTTGGTATCTTGCTCGACGAGGTGGTAGTGATCCGCCGCCATCTCGCCAGTGTGGCCTCCGTAGACCTGGCCGGGAGTGGCCGCGAAATCATCCCAGATGCTCGACCCCCGGCCATCCTCGCAGGTAGCACCCTCAATCTGATAGGAGGCCGTAGCTGCGCCCCACAGAAAATCTGCGGGAAATCTCCTGGCCAGATCCGTCTCGGCCTGAGTCTGGGGATCGGTATTGGAAAGAATGCTCATAGGTTCTCCTGTTCATTGATATCAGGTAAAAAGTAGCTTCGCTATCAGGATAAAAAGTAGCTTCTATTTCGCCACTGTTCTGCGTCCTGCAATACGGGCAAGGGAGAAGCGAGAGATACGCTTGACCAGCTTCGTCTCGCTGCGCAAGCGTGGATTGGCCACCTCGTCGATGCCAAAGTTGATCAATGCCAGGCCGGCGCCAAGCACGGCCACACATACGCCCGGCGCGACAAACCACCACCAGGCACCCAGTAAGATCACGTCGTTATTCTGCGCCCAGTAGAACATAGTGCCCCAGTCGATCACGCTGACATCTCCCAGTCCGAGAAACTCCAGGCTAGCGGCAGTCAGAATGACATAGATCGCGGTACCCACAAAGCCCGCCGCCACAATGGCGATCTCATTAGGAAAAATCTCGAAAAAGATGATGCGCCAGGTAGACTCCCCGTTGGAGCGCGCAGAATCAACGAAATCGCGGTTGCGCATGGAGAGCGTCTGCGCGCGCAGCACACGCGCCTGGTAGGCCCAGCTCGTGATGGCAATCACCAGGGCCACTGTCAGGGGACCTTTGGACGGCACATACGCGGCCAGAACTATCGCCAGGGGCAAGCCGGGCAGCACCAGAAAGATATTGATCAGCAAGGTCAGGGCATCATCCACAATACCGCCCATGTAGCCGGCAGTCAGCCCCACGATGATCGAGAGGGCCGTCACCACCAGGCCAGTAGCAAAACCCCAGAAGACCGAGACGCGCGTGCCCACGATCAGTTGGCTGAAGACATCCTGGCCTGTCTGGGTTGTGCCCAACCAGTGCGTTGCCGAGGGGGGCATCAGCACATCATTGGAGAATGCACTGGGGTCGGTATGAATCAAGAGTGGCCCAAAAAGCGCCACGAGGACAAAGAAGATCACGATCCCCAGTCCAACCGAGGCTTTGCGATTGGCGGTAAAGACGCGCCGCAGGCTACGCCAACCCCCATTCAGGAGCGTCGGCCACCAGGACAGAGCGGTTATCTCCTCCAGTGGCCTCTCCTCCTGCGAGGAGGTGTCTTCGTCACGCCTGCTAGCAAGCGGGGAGGGTGCGTTATTGCCGGGTGTGGGTGAAAGCAGACTCATCTCAAAAAGCTCCCTTTGCTAGCGCACGCGCGGATCGAGCGCAACATACACCAGGTCAGCGATAAAGTTGGCCCCCAGCACGGTCAGGGCAATCAGCAGGAAGATCCCTTGCAGCAGTGGATAGTCCAGGTCTTGCGCTGCTTGCAGGAGAGCAAAGCCAATGCCGGGATACGAGAAGATTATCTCGGTCAGCAAAGAACCGCCAATCACAAAGCCCAGAGAGAGCGCAAAACCGGTGACGTTGGGCAGGATGGCATTGCGGGCCGCGTATGCAAACATAATACGCATCTGGCTCAGCCCCTTGGCCTCGGCCAGCAGCACATAGTCCTCAGTCAGGGTGGTGATCATTGCGTTACGCATGCCTAACATCCAGCCCCCGATGGAGGCCACCACAATTGTCAGGGCCGGAAGCATCGCGTGATAGAAGGCACTGAACAGGAAATCGCTATTCCAGCCAATGGTTGTCGAAGTATCGTAGCCACCATTGAGGGGAAACCAGTTCAGCAAATATGCCAGCAGATAGAGGAAGATCAGGGCCAGCCAGAAATACGGAATGGCTGCGAAAAACGTCAGGAAGGGCGGCAGAATACTATCGAGCAATGAGCCACGTCTCCAGGCGATGACGACCCCAAGCAGCGTGCCCAGGACAAAGCTAATCACCAACGCTGCGCCGATGAGAGTCAGCGTCCAGGGCACCTGCTCGGCCAGCACGGTAGCTACGGGAGTCGGGAAATAGTGAAAAGATGTTCCCAGGTCGCCATGGAGCAAGTTGTTGAGATAACGAAAATACTGTATCCAGAGCGGGTCGTTAGAAAGGCCAAACTGGAGTCGGAGCGCCGCGATTGCCTGGGGAGTCATGCGGCCCTGGAAACGTCCCATTATCACGCCCGCCGGATCACCGGGAGCCAGGCGCGGAATAATAAAATTAATCGTAATTGAGGCCCAGAGAGCCACCAGATAGAAGCTAAGGCGACGTAGTAAGTGCTTCACCTGGACACCCCTTTTTTCTAATTATTATGAACTGATCTCTCATTCTTTGGGGAAGAGACGCCAGGGGTGGAAGCGTCAAGATG
>JBDTHH010000695.1:0-3339 GCA_039937055.1 Ktedonobacteraceae bacterium
GGCGCCCTGCTCCAACCACGCGCGACATGCCAGATGACGCGCACCTGGTGGCCCGACACGTGGCCTGTGCCCTGTTCCAACCACGCGGGTCAGGGCGTTTCGTGTAGGGGCGCCGCTGGCCTGCGCCCTGCAACTACACCCCGGTGGCCTGCGTTTCCAATAAGTGCCGGTGAGAGCGGACTGCGTCATGGGTGCCTACCGAGGCGATCAGACCAGCGAGCAGGGCGGTACGCGGCGCGATGCTGTTGACGAGCAGGTATTCATCGGGGCTATGATCACGGCCACCGATGGGACCCAGGCCATCCAGCACCGGGACGCCATACTGTACGGCATAGCTAGCGTCCGAGGAGCCGCCGGTGGCAACATGCTCGACGGAGAAACCGAGCCAACCGGCGACCTCCTGTGCGCGGTATGCCAGGTCAAGGGTCGCGGGGGTGCAGGGCATCGGTATCTTCTTATCCTTCGCTGCTTCGAGCGTCAACTCAACTCCTGGCACACGCTGGTCCTGCATCATCTCACGCCACTGGGCCTCCGTATCAACCAGGTCCTGAAGATCCAGGAAACGCAGATCAAAGCACACCTCGGCATAATCGGGCACAACATTGGCCATAGTCCCGCCAGAGATAACGCCAGCGTTAATCGTCAGGCCCTCGCGCCAGCCCTGCAGGCTCTGGAATTGCAGCACCTGGTGGGCCATTTCCAGAACAGCGTTCCGGCCGTTCTCCGGTTCAACACCGGCATGCGCGCTGCGCCCATGCGCCTTGAGCGTGTACCAGGCTGTGCCTTTACGGGAACTGACAATATCGCCATTGGCGCGCGCGGCCTCCAGCACCAGCGCCCGGTCACAATCGCGGCAGGCCTGTTCCATGACATCACTGGAGTGCCGCGTGGAGATCTCCTCGTCCGATACACACAGAAAACGGATCTCCCCAAAATTGTGATAATTCAGCGCTCGCAGGGACTCAAGGGCGTAGATAGCCTCAAGCAGGCAGCCCTTCATATCGCAGACACCAGGTCCGTAGAGCATATTCCCATCGATACGCAGCGGGCGCGCGGCCGCCGTGCCAACGGGATAGACGGTATCCATATGGCCGAGTAAGACCAGGTTCCCATGCCCGCTGCCACGCATCACCCCAAGCACATCGTTGCCCCATTGCTCACGCTCAATGATGGTCACCTCCATATCCAGGCTACGCATGCGGGCCGCCAGGTAGAGGGCCAGTTCATCCAGACCCGGTTTATGGTATGTTCCCGTATCCACCGCGCAAAGCTCGCGTAGCTCCTCGACATACTGCAGGAGGCGCTGCCGGGTGTGCTTCTCCACATCCAATACCAGAGATTTTAGCTTCATAAGATGCTCCTCAGAAGAAGATATAATGCATAATGAACGAGAGAATAGAGGAGAAAGTATCAAATGTCAAGGGGATAGATACACATGTGTGAGCCATTCGTCGTACGATTTTCATACATATGTCTCTCATTGAGCACATATTTGGCAGTTTTTTCATAATGCGGCCAGATAAGATATACTCACATTCAATAGGCTATTTATCCCACTCGCATAGGAAAGGAAGAGAAAGTATGCCTCAGAATGAACATAGCCCCAACCAGGCCTCCTCAGAGGCGCCGGGTGCGCGTGTTGTGCGTGCGCCCAGAGGAACGAAGCTCTCAGCACAAAGCTGGCTGACCGAGGCACCGCTGCGTATGTTGATGAACAACCTCGACCCTGACGTGGCCGAGAACCCTGACGAACTCATCGTGTACGGCGGCATTGGTAAGGCGGCACGCAACTGGGAATGTTTCGACCGCATCATCGAGACGCTGAAAAACCTGGGCGAGGACGAAACCCTGCTCGTACAATCGGGCAAGCCGGTCGGCGTGTTCAGAACCCAGGCTGACGCGCCGCGCGTGCTTATCGCCAATTCCAATCTGGTGCCGCATTGGGCGACCTGGGAGCACTTCCGCGAACTCGACAACAAGGGGCTGATGATGTACGGCCAGATGACCGCTGGTTCATGGATTTACATTGGCAGCCAGGGCATCGTGCAGGGCACGTATGAAACTTTCGTTGAAATGGGCCGCCAGCATTTCGGCGGCGACTTATCCGGTAAATGGATACTGACTGCGGGTTTAGGTGGAATGGGTGGGGCACAACCATTGGCTGCCACCATGGCAGGTGCCTCTATGCTCGCCGTTGAGTGTGACGCAACCCACATCCAGAAACGCCTCGATACCGGCTACTGCGACGCTATCGCCAGTACACTGGACGAGGCGCTCGATCAGATTCGTGAGGCGTGCAATCTGAGGCAACCTCTCTCAATTGGCCTGCTGGGCAACGCGGCTGAAATCTACCCCGAACTGGTGCGCCGGGGGATCAGGCCTGATATAGTGACTGATCAAACTTCTGCGCATGATGTCCTGAATGGGTATATTCCAGCCGGTATGAGCCTTGCGGAAGCCGATGAACTGCGCAAGCGTGATCCCCAGGGCTATGTCGAGCTTGCGAAGGAGGCGATTGCGAAGCAGGTGCGCGCCATGCTGGAGTTCCACAAGCAGGGTATTCCAGTCGTCGATTATGGCAACAACATCAGGCAGGTGGCGTATGATACTGGCGTGAAAAATGCGTTCGATTATCCCGGCTTCGTGCCCGCCTATATCCGTCCATTATTCTGCCGGGGTATCGGCCCGTTCCGCTGGGTGGCACTGTCGGGGAACCCGGAAGACATTTATAAAACCGATGCAAAGGTAAAAGAACTGATCCCGGATAACCCGCATCTGCACCGCTGGCTCGATATGGCGCAGAAGAAAATCAAGTTCCAGGGCTTACCCGCACGCATCTGCTGGGTAGGACTCGGCGAGCGTGCGAAGCTCGGTCTGGCGTTCAACGACATGGTAGCATCCGGCGAATTAAGCGCACCTGTCGTCATTGGCCGGGATCATCTCGATTCAGGGTCGGTTGCCAGTCCCAACCGCGAAACCGAGGCCATGAAAGACGGCTCCGATGCCGTGTCCGACTGGCCTCTGCTGAATGCACTGCTCAATTGCGCCAGCGGTGCGACCTGGGTGAGCCTGCATCACGGCGGCGGCGTGGGTATGGGCTTCTCACAGCACGCTGGCATGGTCATCGTCGCGGACGGCACGAAGGAAGCTGCAAAACGCCTGGAGCGCGTGCTGACCAACGACCCGGCAAGCGGCGTCATGCGCCACGCTGACGCGGGCTACGACATCGCCATTGAATGCGCCAGAGAGATGGGCGTTCAGATCCCGATGCTGGATGACATGTAGGGGCATCCCTGCTCGGCGTATCCGTAGTGGGAACAGGGCGCAGGCCAGCGGCGC
>JBDTHH010000696.1:0-4046 GCA_039937055.1 Ktedonobacteraceae bacterium
GGCTCTCGCTGGGAGGCGCTGCCTATTCGCTGGCCTGAGAAGAGGACGCCCGGTGGTCGCGCGCACGCGCTTGTGGTGATGCCAGAATAAGGCCAGTACTAGTGCTCTGTCAAGCGTCATTGCACGGGTAAGATGGCCCCATCCCGCGTAGGGATGCGGCAAGCCGGATCCCTACGCGGGCGGGGAAGCGCCCTGATACCCGTTGATTGAAGTTTGACAGAGCACTATGCTTTCACCGGTTCCCACACATGAATCGTCTTATCGCTGCTGCCCGATGCGATGTACTTCCCATCGGGCGACCAGGCTACCGCGCAGACACCGGCTTCATGGCCTATATACTTACTGACTTGGGCATCATTCATGGAGTTCCAGACCCGGACCACCCTGCTTTTACCTGCTACGACGATATGCTTCCCATCGGGCGACCAGGCCAGTGTCCGAGCCGATCTATGGCGCCTCTGACCGGTGGTTGGCGTCACTCCGGACAAAGCATCCCATGCCCATACCAGGCCATTGCCGGCCGAGGCCAGGAAGCTTCCTGAAGGGGACCAGGCTAGCGCTCTCACAATACCTGTATGGTGGTGAAACGTGGAGACTTGCTTGCCCTCTTGCCAGTTCCATACCTGGACGGTCTTATCCTCTCCTCCTGAGGCGATATGCTTGCCATCGTACGACCAGCCCACCGTTCGGACGCGACCGGTATGGCCCCAGCCGGTCAGCCGGGGAAAGGCACGACGACTATACGTGAAGATAAGCTTGCCATTTACGGCATTCCAGACCTGGACGGTCCGATCAGCTCCCCCAGTGACAATGATCTTTCCGTCAGGGGACCAGGCCACTGCATAGACCGCCCCCATATGCCCTCTAAAGATAGAGATCCGTTGTCCGGTTTGCGCGTTCCACACCTGCGCAGTGCCATCGCTACCCGCCGATACCAGCGCCTTCCCACCTGGTGACCACGCCACCGCAAAGACCAGATCTCTATGCTCGCGGTACATGAAAAGGGGCTTGCCATCTTGAACATGCCATACATGGATGCTACCATCGCTGCTGGCGGAAGCTATCTTCTGGCTATCAGGCGACCAGGTAACAGCCATCACCTCTCCGCTATGACCTGAGTAGATCATCGATATCTGTTTGCTGACTGTAGAGAATGCTGGCAATGTGAAGGGCGAAACCACGCTAGTAGACAGAGTGTTCCTGGAGACCGAGGGGAGTTTCTCAGTAGAAGATAACAACGCGTCAGCCGCCTGTAACGGATGCCCGCAGGCGAAACAGAATCGCGCCTGCGGTCGGCTCGCAACCCCACAGTTGAAGCAGAAGAGAGGTGTTGATACCATGATGAATTATGATTTCTTCCTTCAGTTCATTGATACATTTACTTTTTCTGCTTTATTAAGATAGCAGCTTTGCGCCTGCGCATGCAGCATAGCAGCGACTCACATGGATGTCAACCATTGAGTGAGATAGGGCCTTACCTATCCTATGCATTCACCTGCTTCCACACATCCACCATCTCCCACACATGAATCGTCTTATCGCTGCTGCCCGACGCGATGTACTTTCCATCGGGCGACCAGGCCACTGCCCTGACACCGGCTTGATGGTGATGGCCGGTATACGCGGTGACCTGGGCATCATTCATGGAGTTCCAGACCTGGACTCGCCTGCTTCTGCCTGCTACGACGATATGCTTCCCATCGGGGGACCAGGCTAGCGTCAGAACCGATCTGCGGTGCCTCTGAAGGGTGGTCGGCGGCACTCCGGGCGTGGTGTTCCAGACCCAGACCGAGGTATTGCCGGCAGAGGCGAGGACAACCCCAAAGGGCGACCAGGCCACCGCATTCACAACACCTTGATGGTGCTGAAACGTGAGGATCAGTTTGCCCTCTCGCCAGTTCCATACCTGCACGGTGCCATCCTCTCCTCCTGAAGCAATGTGTCTCCCATCAGATGACCAGGCCACCGTGCGGACGCGACCAGTATGGCCCCAGCCGGTCAGCAGCGAGAGGCGGCGGCGAGCATAGGTGAAGATAGGCTCGCCATTGGACGCGTTCCAGATCTGCACGGTCCTATCATCACCACAGGAAACAACCATTTCGTTGTCAGGGGACCAGGCCACCGTATAGACCGCCCCCACGTGCCCGCTAAAGGTGGCAAGCGGTTGCCCGCTTTGCGCATCCCACACCTGCGCGGTGCCATCTCTGCCCGCCGATACCAGCGCCTGGCCATCCGGTGACCACGTGACGCTATAGACCGGACCTTTATGCCCCCGGTACATGAAAAGGTGCTTGCCATCCTGAGCACGCCATACCTGGACGCTGCCATCGCTGCTTGCGGAGGCGATCTTCTGGCTATCAGGCGACCACGTGACGGCCGTCACTACTCCGCTATGTCCCATGTAGATCATCCTGCATACTGTGTGTATCTGTTTGTTGAGCACAGGATATACGGGGCGGGCTGATGCAGGCATCGCATTTATAGGCGCGGTGTTTCTAGGGAACGAGGCGGTTTTTTCGAGGGTGGCGAGCCGCTCCAGTTCTTGCTTGATCACACGAGCGCTGACCGGCCGGGCGCCAGGATTCATGGTAAGCATCTGCTCAAGCAACATGCGCAAGGGGATCTCCAGGGGATGCGCCGGGCGATCGTACATCTCCAACGGGGGGAAGTCAAACGGAGTCGGGCTGTTCAGCGAAGGATCGTTGCCAGAGAGGCATTGATGCAGTAAGGCGCCCAGGCTGTAGAGGTCGGAGCGCGTAGTCGTCTGCGACTTGCCGTATTGTTCGGGAGCGGCGTAGCCACTGGAGCCAAAAGAGACAGTGTCTTTGGCCTGACCCGGTTTGAAGTGCCGGGCGATGCCGAAATCAATCAGGAACAGCCGTCCCTGCGGCGTTTGCAGGATATTAGCAGGTTTGAGGTCGCGGAAGATAATCGGCGGCTGGCGCGTGTGCAGGTAGTCAAGCACACCACACAGCTCGATGCCCAACGCCAGCGTCTCTTCGAGCGGCAGGCAATGACCATCGGCTTTATCCAGGCGCTCTTCTAGCGTCTGGCCCTCGATAAAATCCATCACCAGGTACCAGCGCCCACCCTCGGAGAAGTAGTCATGGATGGCCGGCAGGTTGGAATGAGACAGCCCGACCAGCATATGGGCTTCACGCTTAAAGTTGTTGACCGCCTCCGCGCTTTGCTGCGTATTCAAGCCGCCCAGGCTAATCTCTTTCACCGCTACAGGTCGGTTATTAAACAACGTATCTGCGGCCCGGTACACCGTGCCCATACCGCCCTGCCCAAGCTGCCTGAGGATATGGTAGCGATCCTTCAACAAAGCATTGGGAACAAGATGGCCTGCCAAAGTCAGAACCGAGCTGGATGCGTTAGAAAATGACAGCGCGTCAGGCGCCTGTAATGTGTGCCCGCAGGCGAAGCAGAATCTCGCCTGCTGCTGGTTCGCGGCCCCACAGTTGGTGCAGAAGAGAGGCGCCAATGCCTTAACCATCTTCTCGCTAGATCCTCCTTGTATCGTTAGAAGAGGAGTGCCTGATGTGCGCTGGCTCCCCCAGGCAGCCCTTATTATACACTAAAGCCAGCGTCCCTACGCTCAAGCAGACAGGCAGCATATATGAACCCGATACAGCGCCTCAATTTTGGACAGAGGGCCTTACGATCGCATATAATAGAGGGCGTAGACCCATACGGTCGCACTAACTCTTACACCAGCAAACCGCTCTACGTCGCTGTTCGATAGACGTGCAGCTTTGCGTCTTCACTGCCGGTGATACTGGCCAGAGGAGTGAGAGGGTGAGCGCGAGTTGTAGTTCATTGAGAAGAGGAAAATAGGGAAAAATTTCTATGAGCGACGAAACTAAAAATAGGCAGGACCAGGGACAGACCAACGGCGCCAGCGGGCAAGAGCAGTCCACCTTGACCACGCGCCAGGGGCATCCCGTTGTTGATAACCAGGACCTGCGTACCGTGGGTGAGCGTGGACCCGCGACGCTTGAAAATTATCAGTTCATCGAAAAGCTCTCGCATTTTGACCGCGA
>JBDTHH010000697.1:0-4220 GCA_039937055.1 Ktedonobacteraceae bacterium
AGCTGGTGCTGCTGCTCAGCAACGTTATGGATGCCAGCCGCCTTGAGGTAGACGCCGGTATCCGCGCAGCCCACATCGAGGACGTACCCCTCCTGGATCTGGTACAGGATATGCTTGAGTTGATTGAGCCGCAGGTGACCCAGGAGCAGCGTGAAGTGCATGTCCATATTCCAGCCCACCTGGCAGTACGAGCCGACCCCGGCCGCCTGCGCCAGATTCTGCTCAATCTCAGCATGAATGCGCTCAAATACTCGCCGGGGGGATCGCCTCTCACCTTCTCCGCGCACACGGTGACCGAGCGTATCCCCTACGTGGTCATCAGCGTAGCCGACAAGGGACAGGGCATTCTGCCAAAGGACCAGGCCCGCCTCTTCCAGCGCTTCGAACGCCTGGAACGCGATTTGAATAGCCCTGTGCGCGGCTCCGGCCTGGGCCTCTATATCTCACGCCGCCTGGTAGAAGCTATGAAAGGCCGAATCTGGATCGAGAGCAGCGGCATCGCGGGAGAAGGCGCTGCTCTCCATGTGCAGTTGCCGCTGGCCCATTAATCCCATCTGCCCCTCACCGCCTGCTGCCGTCCGTTCTATCTGGCATGGGACAGTATATCGAAACCTTCAAGGACCCGGCCAGGCAGGAGAGGCGCACGGTCAGCGCGCATGAAGAGGTAGCGGGGCGCTCCTCCTTTCCCCTACGCTCCTTCGCACCTCACCCGCTGCGTTACTCATTCCCCCGGTTCTATCTGCTGCTCGCGCTGGCAATCAGGGTCTACCTGGTCATCCATACCCATGGAGTTATCGACGGGGACGAGGCGCTGACAGGCCTGCAGGCACTGGGTATCCTCCATGGCGACCACCCGGTCTACTTCTATAGTCAGAGCTACATGGGTAGCCTGGAGGCCTATTTCGTGGCCGCGCTCTTCGCTATCTTCGGCTCCTCGGTCTGGACGCTGCGTGCCGAAGCCATTCTGCTCTCGCTCGTCATCGTCTGGCTGACCTGGTGCCTGGCGGCATCCCTGGCCGAGCACGCGCGCCTGCCAGCCTACGCCCGCCAGTGGTTCATAAACGTCGCTACGCTGCTGGCCGCGATTCCCCCCCTCTATGATACCGTGGCAGAACTACGCGCGCTGGGCGGCTATATCGAAACGTTCGTGTTTATGCTCCTGTTGTTACTTTCTGTGCTGCGCCTGACCGAGCGCTGGCGCGCAGCGCGCATCAGCGCTCTTTCTCAGGAAACAGAGGGGAGAGAGAAGGTATCCACCCATGAAATGGCGTGGCGCTGGGCTGGGATCGGGCTGATCGTGGGGTTGGGTCTGTGGACAGACCCTCTGATTGTCTCCGCGTTGCTGGCGGCGGCGCTCTGGATTGCCTGGAACATCTTCGCCCAGCGGGTCACGTTTGCGCACCTTCTGCCCGCTATAGCCGCCATTCCCACCGCCATCATCGGCCTTGCGCCAGCCCTCGTGTGGGGCGCTACCCACGGGTGGGCCAACGTGACCTATCTGGTCAGTCTTGGCAGCAAGGTTGTGGTCTGGCCGGAACTCCAGGCTCGCTATCCCGATCGCCTCAGCCTCGCGCGCGGCATCACCACGCTCTACAAAGACTGCGTCGCCCCCCGCGTCATCGGCGGCTCGCTGCCAGGCGAGGATAGCCTCCTCACCGCGCTCCACAACCCCACCCTGTACATGGCAGTGGCCTGCATGGCTATCACAGGTATCCTGCTCAGCGCGTCGCTGCTCCCGCGCCGCCCCCTGCTCCTCATACAGATACGTCGCCTGGCCGCGCTGCCCCTGCTCTTCGCAGCCTGTACCGCGTTTATGTTCTGCGCTACAACCACCGCCGCCCCTGGACTGCTCTCATGCAACTATGACGTTACCGGTCGCTACGCCACCCCGCTGATGCTGGCTCTGCCCTTCCTGTGCGCGACAGCCTTCACGCTGGTCATCTTGCTGCTGGGCCGACTCTATGAGAACACGGAAGGCGATACAGCACGCAGAGAGAGAGGTCAACGCGCTCCGCTCTTCATACAAGCCATGCTCCTGGCCTCGCTGCTGGTCATTGTCTACCCCCAGGTCTGGACCTATCGCGCCGCCGATCCGGGGCTGACCTTCCAATCGCCTTACTGCTCCCTCGCGCCCGCGAATAATGACCAGCTCATCGCCTATATGCAACACGAACATATCCGCTATGCCTGGGCCAACAACTGGATCGCCGACCCGCTGCTCTTCAAGACGCACAGCAGCATTATCGTAGCCGACCCGCTGCCGCTCTTACGCCATCTCCCACTGCTCGATCGCTTCCCCGCCTACACGAACGCTGTAGAACATGCCGACCGACCCAGTATTATCACGATCACGCTGCGGGTATACCGCTATCCTCTGCTCTTGAAGATTCTCGATACACAGGGCATCACCTACCGGGTGGCGCGCTTCCCTTCAGAACCAGGCGTAGATATCCTGGTCGTCACGCCCTTGAACCGCACGGTCTATCCCTTTAAGTCAATGGTGTTCTATGGCGCTTTTCTGTGTCTTGGCCTCTAAGCTATTACTAGCAGACTGACCTCTACGCCGCTACTTTTTCTGCGTCTCGTTGGCCGCCGTGGCCTCCGCCTGCCTCTTTACTTGCAGCGGCACATGCTGCTCACAAAAGCGAAACGTGCGGCTGCCAGATAGAAGCTGGGCATAGGCCGCTGGCTCGCCACAGGTATCACAGCGCCCAACGTGTGTTTTTACGGCTTTCATGGGATCTCCTCGTCATCTATGGTGACAGGCATCCTCTGGCCCCACTATAAGGCGGCCGCTCTGCCTGTTCTGGATATAAATTATACGCTATGTTCAATATCTATCATAGCATATCTGGCCTTTGTCCCTTCGCGGCCGCGAAGTCAGGCTAGATATGATAGAATCCCGCGACCGCTACTGGGACGAGAACTACTTTGGGCTGCTCAAGGACGAATGGCATGTGCCAGGGTGACCTGTAACATTCTGGCCCCCAGAATTGAAAGCATAGGTACGCTAATACTATATCGGTCGCCAGCGTTAGCCATAAGCGAGCACCGGCTATCTGCTGCTCGCTTTTACATGTGAACCTTTTCTTCATAGTGTGCTACTAACACCATGAAGACCCCAATTATATATAGTATGAAAGGACAGTGCAGTATGCCTGAAAACGTCATGATAGCACCTGGTATGAATACTACGAAATCGCGCTCTGATGAAGTAGTTCTGCAAACACGCAACCTCTCCAAACAATATGGCCAGCGGATGGCGGTCGATACTCTGAGCCTGGAAGTGAGGCGCGGCGAGATCTTCGGCTTCCTGGGCCCCAACGGGGCGGGCAAGACCACAACCATCCGCATGCTTCTGGGCTTGATCACCCCAACCTCCGGCAGCGGCGAGATTCTGGGCCATGATGTCATCTCGCAGCGGGCACGCATCCTGCCGCGCGTCGGCGCGCTGGTGGAGACGCCCGCGCTCTACCTGTATATGACCGGCCGCGACAACCTGCGCGCGGTGGCCGCAGTCCTCGGCGGCGTGCCGGAGAAGCGCATCGATGCCGTACTGGAGATGGTGGGCATGGGCCTGCGCCAGAAGGACCGTGTGCGCACCTACTCGCTGGGTATGAAGCAGCGCCTGGGCGTCGCGATGGCCCTCTTGCAGGACCCCGATGTGCTGATCCTCGACGAGCCTGCCAACGGCCTGGACCCCGCCGGGATCGTCGAGATGCGCGACCTGATGCACCGCCTGGCCTTCGAAGGCAAGACAGTCTTCATCTCCAGCCACCTGCTCACCGAGGTGCAGCAGATCTGCACACGCGTCGCCATCATCAACCTCGGCAAGCTGGTGACAGAATCGACGGTCGAGGATCTGACGCGCGGACACGGCGAATTCACGGTGAAGGTTGAGCGCGCGCAGGAGGTGCTCCAGCTTGTGCAGGCCCAGCCATGGGGCAGCGGGGCACGCCTCGCCTCCGATGGCACCCTCATCACGCCAGCCCCCCAGGGACGAGGCCGCGACCTTAACCTCTTTCTGGTCAAGGCAGGTTTTGTCCCCGATACCATCGCGAACACAACAGAGGATCTGGAGCAGGTCTTCCTGCGCCTGACGAATAGCGGTTCAGGAGAAGTACAATGAGCGTAGTCAGTACCACAAATACCATCGATACTCCCCCGTCAACTGAATATCCCCAGCTTCACGCCTCCAGGCCAGGTTTCTTTGGCATCCT
>JBDTHH010000698.1:0-3052 GCA_039937055.1 Ktedonobacteraceae bacterium
GGCTGGCATACGGAGATGGCGTTCAGAGCGCCACAGCGGATGTGCTGAATGAGACCACATTGCAAGCACTCGCGCACGCGGAGGTCTTCGACACGGTGCAGCAGCCCCGCGCCTGGTTTCTCGGCATCGCCGCCAACGTCATCAAGCGCCGTCGCACCTCCCGCGCCCGCCAGAACCAGCGCGAACTATCGGTTGGTGCGTTCAGGCCTGACAGCGAAAACGACAGCGAGAGCGACTTTTTTGATCAGCTCAGCCTTATGGTGCATCCAGGCCCTGAACAAGAAGTCGAGACACGCGCACAGGTCGCCGAGATGCTCTCTCTGGCATCGCCCGACGACCAGCGCGTGCTGCGCCTGGCCTTCTTACAGGACCTGGATACACGGAACCTGGCGCTGGCCCTGAACGTACCTCCCGGCGCCGCTCGCGTGAGACTACACCGCGCGCTCAACCGCGTGCGCACAGCCTGGTGCGAGCACCTGCAACACCAGCAAGAAAGAGGCAGCCATGCGTGAGCAAGAAGCCGCCAGGCGGCAGCGCCTGGCGTACGAAAAGACCCTCTATCGCTATAGCAACGCGCTTGAACGCGGTGATCTCGACACCATCATCGCCATCCTCCACGCGGCAGAAAACGACCCGCACCTGGAGCAGTTAATCATCGAGACGCACAGAGAAGGATATCAACAGGAGGAACCTGCTATGCAACCAGAGAATATTCACAACCAGGTAACGCCGCTCCCTTATGGAGCCGCTCTTTCTGGTCAGTTTCAACAGCCAGCATCTCTGCCACAGCAATCCAGGGCCACCAGCAAGCCACGCAGGCGCTGGCTCATCGCACTCCAGACGACGGCGGCGGTCCTGGTTGTTAGCGCCCTGCTCATCAGCGCATTTTTCGTCTTTACAGCGCATAACAAAGCCCCTGTAGGCCATAGAAGCCAGCCTCAAACTGGAACAGGGTCGCATACTAATACTACGACAAAACAGGTGGGAGATATCATCGTTACTGTAAGCGACAACAGTAACAGTAAAGCAAACAATGTTGGAAGCGCCACTCTCACAGCCTTCAATGCGCGTACACATGCTCGCATCTGGCAGTATACGCTCGGTGGTGACATCTTTAGCCAGCAAAAAGACATCGGTCTGGCCATTCAAGATCATGTTGTGTATGTCGCCTATAGCAAACAGGTGCAGGCGCTCCGGGCCAATAACGGCAAGCTACTCTGGAAAACCCTCCTGAGCACAGCCAATCAAATCGTCACCGGTGGTGACCCCTTGCCTCAACTTGTCATTGATCATGGCCGGGTCTATGCCAGCGGCTACGTTGGCGGTAACCTCTACACTCTGGACAGCCAGACCGGGACGATCCTCTGGCAGTACGACGCGCCCATTCCGGCCCTGCTCACGATCAACAATGGGATAGCATATGTCCTTGGCAATGGCGATGACGATCACAACGCCATCAAGGCTCTCAACGGCACAAACGGCCACGTGCTATGGCAATATAACACCTCTATGCCGCTCGAAGCTACCGTTGCCGGCAATGTTCTCTATGTGCAGGCCGCCCATTCATTAGCCAGGGATCCTAACGGAGACCACAAGGAGCAAAAACCACTCTTCGCGCTTAACGCGACCACAGGCGAAAAGCTCTGGTCGACGACTGCACCTGCCAATGCTCCAAGCCAGCTCGTCATCGCACAAGGGATGCTGGTTCTGTTCGACGGGAACCACTCCTGCGGCTATCGCACCAGCAACGGAAGCCATGCATGGTGTACCACGGGAACGATAAACGGCCTCCATGGAGCAGGACTGGTAAGCGCTCATAGCATCGTCTACGTCATCTACTATTCCTTTACAACGAATACTGTTGTGGCCATCTACCCTCAGAATGGCCACCTGTACTGGTCCAAAGATATCCAATTCGGCGGCGGCATTCCGCAGATCATGGCTCTCGGCGACAGCCTGATCCTCCCTGAAAACAAGGTGATCCTCAACCGTGCCGATGGCACAATGCTCTGGCAGCTTCCTGGCTCCGGCTTCATTGCGACCAGCGCCGCGGGCAACTAACTTTACCTCTCCAAAGCAGGGCAGGCATGCGCGACGAAACGTATGCCTGCCTTGCGCATTCTTTACTTTCCTCTCGGTGGACATATATACTACCTGATCTTTACGGTTTTCCTCAACGCATACCTCGTATATAAGGAATTCAGCAGCAAGTCATTGGTCCTACCTTGATGGCTTTATATAGACATCTGTTCTAAACCATCGTAAACTGAATAGAGTAATATGATGAAAACTAAATAGAGGAGTAGTCTATGGGGGCATATGGATGCTACGTCAAATTCACTGCGCGGCCTGGGCAGCGTGATGCCCTCGTCGAGCACCTTTTAAGGGCCTCAGCTCTTGTTGAGGCGGCGGCAGGGTGCCAGTTATATATCATTAACACATCCGCTACTGAACCGGAGAGTGTCTGGGTGACCGAGGTATGGAGGAGTCAGCAAGAGCATGATGCATCGCTGACTATTGAGGGCGCTCAAACGGCAATCAAGCAAGTCCTCCCGCTTTTAGCTGGCTCTCCCGAAAAGATCGATGTTCAGCCAGTTGGTGGAAAAGGTTTGACCCTGGCATAGCTATTTTTGCAAATGTGTTGCGCGACAGTATAGCTACAAAGTTGAGTAGTCCATGCGCTATCAGTAAATGAACAGACAAAACTCAAGAATTGATAGGGAGAAACGGGTATGACAATGCATGCAACAGGAACCTTCGAGGTGAAGAGTTGGAATGAAAAGCCCTACAGTGAGATCGAAGGTCAGCCCAGGCTCACACGTGCGGACGTGGTCTACGCGTATCACGGAGACCTTGAGGGCGAGGGCAGCATAGAATATCTGATGTGCTATTCCAGTAACAACATCGCCTATTTCATCGGCTATGAGCAGGTCACAGGTCGCCTGGGTGATCGCTCAGGCAACTTCGTGCTCCAACACAACGGCACATACGCGGGGGGAGCTGTCAGCGATGCCTTGACCATCGTACCCGGTTCCGCGACAGGTGATTTGAG
>JBDTHH010000699.1:0-9516 GCA_039937055.1 Ktedonobacteraceae bacterium
GGCTCGTGCCGCAAGATCCGCGTGATGAGCCTGCCAACATGCTGCTGGAGCGTATCCGTCAGGAGCGCGCCAGGCGCGAGCAGGAGGAAAAGTTGTTAGGGAAGGAAAGGCACATGCAAAGAAAAATTAAGAAAGATGCCACCAGGAAACCGTTGTATGAACTGCTGGTTGAGGCGCAGAAGCCGCTGAAGCCGGAGGATCTCTTCAAGAGGGCCGAGCTAAAACCCGATGCCCCCGAAGATATCGACGAGTTCTGCGAAGAGGTGCGCGAAGAGGCCATTGTCAATAAACGTATCAACATCCTGCGCCCGGATACCACGCAGGTCTACCTGGAAGCTGTCAAAGAATGAGAGTCGTAGAGCTGGCTATCGATAAATTCAAGAACCTCACCAACTTCTCCATCGACTTTGATGCGGAGGCGCTCACGACTGTCGTCCTGGGCCGCAATGGCACCGGCAAATCGAACCTGCTCGAAGCCCTGATCATTATCTTTCAGGGCCTCGATCTAGGCACCATCCCCGCCTTCAAGTATCGCATGACCTACCTCTGTCGCGACACAGAGGTAACTATCGATGCCGACCCCGAACGCTCCGGCAGAGAGCAGGTGCGCATCAAGGTGGATGGCGAGCCTCTGTCGTACCAGCAGTTCTCCAAACAAACCGGCAGACGCTACCTGCCCAGCTATGTCTTTGGCTACTATTCCGGCCCCAGCAATCGCATGGAGACCCATTTCGACGCCCACCAGAAGCGTTTCTACGATGAGCTACTCAAAGGCGAGGATCGCCCCCTGCGTCCCCTGCTCTACGCCCGCCTGGTGCATAGCCAGTTCGCCCTGCTCTCGTTCTTCAACGAGCAAGACCCCGGCATCCTGCACTTTCTCACCGAGCATCTGGGCATCGAGCGCCTGGACTCAGTGCTCTTCGTGATGCGCAAACCCTCGTGGACCAGCAAAGCCGGCGACCCCCGTTTCTGGAACGCGCGCGGCGTTGTCAAGGACTTTCTTGATAGGCTATATGAACTGGCCCTCGTGCCCCTGCGCCTCCCCCGCCGCGTGCATCTCGACTTTAAGCAATCTACCAACCTTGAACATCTCTACCTCTACCTCAAAGATGTCGACGATCTCAAAGCCCTGGCCGCCATGTATAACAGCCAGCAGGAGTTCTTCAAGGCCCTCGAAAGTACCTATATTTCCGAAATCCTCAGCGAAGTCAGAATACGTCTGCAAATACGCAACGCCGATGGCACCCTGACCTTCCGCGATCTCAGCGAGGGCGAGCAGCAGTTGTTGATGGTCCTCGGCCTCTTGCGCTTCACCAAGGAAGATGAGGCCCTGTTCTTGCTCGACGAGCCCGATACCCACCTGAACCCCGCCTGGGGCATCCAATACCTGGAATTCATTCGCCTGGTGGTGGGCGAACTGCCCAAAAGCCAGATCCTCATGGCCACCCATAACCCCCTGGTCATCTCCAGCCTGGAGCGCCTGGAGGTGCGCATCATGCGCCGCGATGACGAGTCCGGCCAGGTCTACTCCGTCATCCCCGAAGAGAGTCCCAGAGGCATGGGCATCGCTGGCATCCTCACCAGCGACCTCTTCGGCCTGCGCTCCACGCTCGATATCCCCACCCAGCGCCTCGTCGATGAGCGGCGCGAACTGGCCGCCCAGGATGACCTCACCAGCCAGCAGCGCGCCCGGCTGCGCGACCTGAACCAGCAATTGGAGGGCCTTGATTTTAGCATCACGACCCTCCCCGACCCCCTCTACCACGATTTTGTCAACGCCATGACCAGGCACGAGGACCCCGCCATCAGGGACAGCGTGACGTTGACGCCTGAACAGCGCGCATCCCAGAAGGCCCTGACACAACAGATTCTGCAAGAACTCAAGCAAGAAGAGAGGCAGCAGGAGTGAGACACATCAAGTACAACCTGGCCGTGTCCGCTAGCTGGCAGCAGAAAGCCCAACAGGCCTATGACATCGTTAAAAATCTGCCGCCAGCCGAGCGCGCCAAAGCCATCAACGACCGTAGCCGTATCTGGAAGGCCCTCAAAGAGGACCTTCAAAAGCTCTCGCACGGCAAGTGCTGGTACTGCGAATCGTTCGAATCCACCGCCCCCGGCGATGTCGACCACTACCGACCCAAAAACGAGGTTGAAGAGTGTCCTCATCACACCGGCTACTGGTGGCTGGCCTTCGCCTGGTCAAACTATCGCTACGGCTGCGAGCTATGCAACCGCATCAATAACGACCCGGAAACAGACATAAAAGGTGGCAAGGGCAGCGCCTTCCCACTCTGCGACGAAACCCAAAGAGTCTTCGACGAACACGCACCGGCTGGCCTCCTCCGCGAAGAGCCAGCCCTATTAGACCCCACAGTCGCCGCCGACCCGCCCCTGCTCACCTTCGACGAAGACGGCACCGCCCGCCCATCGCGCAACCAACTACACTTTCCCAAAGAATACCTGCGCGCGGACACATCTATACGCGTGTATCATTTGAACCGCCAAAAGCTAAAGAACAGGCGCCAGTTTGCCGTCTGCAGCAAAGTCAAAGAGTTGATCGAGGAAGGCAACGAATACCTGTCTTTAGCCACATTGGAAGGGAGCATAGGCGCCCGCGAGGGCTACAAACGCGTGGTAAAGAGGTTAAGTGATATGATAGATGAACAAGCCGACTACTCAGCCGCGGCCAAAGCCATACTCAAAATCTATCGCAACCACGAATGGGTCGACGAACTACTATGCGCCGCCTGACCACCCATCACAATACCCGATACGCAGGCACGCACCAGACGAAAAAGGCAAGGAGGTAGGGGCGCCGTTTACAAGTTCACCGCCGACATCATGATCCCATCGCGAACAGGCGGGCTTGTAAACCGCGCCCCTACCCCTCGCGAAGGCACATCCCATCCGCATCGGGAAGCGGGCTTGCCGCCTCCCTACGCGGGATAGAACCGTTTCACCCATTGATAAGACAAAGAATAACTCTGTAAAGGACTAACCATACATCTATGAGCACCCACACTCAATTCATTGTCCAGAAACTCTGGAGCTACTGCAACATCTTGCGCGACGACGGCATGTCCTACGGCGACTATGTGGAGCAGCTTACCTACCTGCTCTTCCTCAAGATGGCCTACGAGCGTACCCAGCCGCCCTATAACCAGGAACCCCGCCTTCCCGCAGAGTACAATTGGCACAGCCTGCTAACCCGCGAAGGCGAACCCCTGGAGGCGCACTATCGCCAACTCCTGGAGGAACTCGGCAAGCGCCAGGACATGCTCGGCGTGATCTTCCGCAAGGCCCAGAACAAGATCCAGGACCCCGCCAAACTGCGCCGCCTGATCGTGGACCTGATCGACCGCGAGCAATGGACGCAGCTCGACGCCGATGTGAAGGGCGATGCCTACGAGGGCCTGCTGCAAAAGAACGCCGAAGATATCAAGGGCGGCGCCGGCCAATATTTCACCCCTCGCCCCCTCATCTCGGCCATTGTCGATGTCATGCGCCCCACCCCCAACCAGCGCATCTGCGACCCCGCCTGCGGCACCGGCGGCTTCCTCCTGGCCGCCCACGACTACATCTCAAAGCACTACCAGCTTGATCGCGACGAGGCCCGCTTCCTGAAATTCGAGGCCCTCCACGGCTGGGAAATCGTCTATAACACCGCCCGCCTCTGCGTCATGAACCTCTTCCTGCACGGCATCGGCAGCGACGAGGGCGACGGCGACTTAATCCATGTCAACGACAGCCTGCGCAGCCATCCCGGCATCTATTTCGACATGGTGCTCACCAATCCCCCCTTTGGTCGCAAAAGCAGCCTCACCTTCATCAATGAAAAAGGCCGCGAAGAGCGCGAGTCCAGCACGGTCGTACGCGAAGACTTCTGGGCCAGCACCAGCAACAAACAACTCAACTTCCTACAAAACGTCAAGACCCTCCTGAAGATCAACGGCCAGGCCGCCGTCGTCATCCCCGACAACGTGCTCTTCGAGGGTGGCGCCGGCGAAGTCATCCGCCGCAAACTCTTGCAGGAATGCGACGTGCATACCCTCCTCCGACTCCCCACCGGCATCTTCTACGCCCAGGGCGTCAAAGCCAACGTGCTCTTCTTCGACCGAAAGCCCGCCGACCCCCGCCCCTGGACCGAGCGCCTCTGGATCTACGACCTGCGCACCAACCAGAATTTCACCCTGCGCACCAACCCCCTGACGCGCGCGCACCTCGACGACTTTGTGGCCTGCTATCATCCCGAAAATCGCCACGAACGCCAGGAAAGCGAACGCTTCCGCGCCTTCCACTACGACGACCTCCTCAAACGCGACAAACTCAGCCTCGACATCTTCTGGCTGCGCGACAAAAGCCTTGAAAACGCCGATGACCTCCCCGCCCCCGACGTCATCATCGCCGACATCATCGAAGACCTGCGCGCCACCCTCGAACAACTCATCGCCATCTCCGATGACCTCGACGCCAACGGCAACGCGCACAACACGTAACGCCAACGCGCACAACACGTAGGGGCGCCGTTTACAAGCCCGCCTGTTCCTCGGCGATAGAGCCACATTATAAGGAAATGGAACGGTAAAGCAATATTAGATGAAAGAGGTATATAGGGAGACAAGGGGTAGGGGCGCCGTTTACAAGCCCGCCTGCTCCCACCCCCCGCCTGCTCCCCCAACCCACACACATCAACTCCCCCACGTGTGCCGGCCAGCGAACAGGCACATGCGCTCATTGTACGCCGCGCGCTTTTGAGGATCTGCCATGTAACGACGGTATCTGGTCCTCACCAGGGCAGCGCACCACTTCGCTCGAAAAACATGCCTGTCGCGCCTTCCGAAGGCAAGGTCGCTAAACGAACAATAACGGCTGCGGCTTGTTCTGGCGTCTGCGCTCCCCGAAAATTGTTCAGATCAGTTGCGGTAGAACCTGGATTAGCAGAGTTCACTTTCACCGATGTCGCGCGCAATTCTTTGGCCAGGGTGACGGTCAAGGCATTCAGAGCGGCTTTCGATGCAGTATATGCCAGGTTATTGATCGCATAGAACGCACATGCCGGATCGCTCACGGTTGTCAGTGAGCCAAGGTCGGAGGATACATTCACGATCCGGCCCGCCCCGGCTCGCTGGATGAGAGGCAGGAACGCCTTCGTGACGGCAAGGACCCCAAAGAAATTCGTTTCAAAGACCTTCCGCACATCCTCCATCTGGCTCTGGCTTGGTTGGACGTACCCAACCGTGATACCAGCATTGTTCACCAGAATGTCCAACGTCCCAAAGGCGCGGGTAACTTCCTCTACAGCGGCATCTATCGTATCCTGGTCTGTGACATCTATCACAAGCGCTCGCGCCTTCACGCCTTTTGCCTGCAACGCCGAGGCTGCTTGTTCTCCCTGGTGTTGGTTCCGACTTCCCACCAGAACAGTGATGCCTTGCTCGCCCAGTTGGCGAGCGGTTTCAAAGCCAATCCCTTTATTAGCACCAGTGATCAGTGCCACCTTTTCAGATCTCTGTTGACTCACTCTCACACCTCTTTTTTCTTCATAACAGTTGATGCACAGCAGCGACCAGGGTAGTGATAGAACGTACACTATACGATGATGTTGCTCACGGATGCAGAATAGCACCTCGCCTCTCATCATCTGTACAGGAAGCATTCAAAGCATGGGCACACTCCGACTGGCCACTCGTTCTGTTCGTGTTCCCTTGACCCAGGTGCTCAATGTAAGTATACTGGACTGCTGATACCAGAACCAGGGTTTTCTGATCATAGATCTCTGACTACCAGGATAAGGAGCAATTGACATGCATGAGAGTGAGCGTCGTCAGGCTCTCGCCGACTTTTTACGCAAGCGGCGCGCGCGCCTTTCTCCCAGTGAGGTGGGATTGCCGCCGGGCTTCCGTCGCCGGACGCCTGGATTGCGTCGCGAAGAGGTCGCGCAGCTTGCCAATATTGGCACCGCCTGGTACATCTGGTTGGAACAAGGCCGCGATGTCCATCCCTCGGCACCTGTCCTGGAAAGTCTTGCGCAAGCGCTCAGACTCACGCTCAATGAGCGGCGGCATCTTTTTCTGCTGGCCGGGCAATCCCTCCCCGCTCACGCCTTCCCTACGGAGGAGCGTGTTAGCCCGGTACTCCAACAGGTGATCTCTGACCTGCATCCCAATCCCGTGTACGTCATGGGACGGCGGTGGGATTATCTCGCGTGGAACAACGCTGCTGAGAACGTGTTTGCCATTGCTCAACCAGCACCCCCTCATTCGAACAATCTGATCTGGCGGCTCTTCACCAGCCCCACCAGCAAGGCATGCTATCCCAATTGGGAACAGAGGGCGCGAGGCATCTTAGCGGAGTTTCACGTGGCCAGCGCTCGCTATCCAGGTGACGCCTGGTTCGAGGAACTGGTGAAGGATCTCAAAGAGGTCAGCCCCGAATTTTGCCAGTGGTGGTCCCATCAGGATACTCCTGGCTCAATAGATGGGCACAAGGTCATGGAGCATCCCATGTTGGGACACCTGGAGTTCAAGCATATGACCTTGCAAATTCCCAGCGATCCTGATGTCAGGATTATGATCTACACGCCCAATGCCGCAACACGAACAAAACTGGAGCGATTTCTAGAGCCTATGACCAGCCGCCAGTCAAGATAGTCCTGCCACGGCTGGCCCGGACCGGATCAATGCGCTCTTTGCGGATACCCAGCAAAGCCTTATTCTGGTACTCCTTGATATCCTGAGCGCGATAGGAATGCCAATACAAATTTGTCTCGTTTTGTGGAAATAAGCATAGACTTTTTATGATATACTACGGTCATTACTGCTCGCAGGTCTGCCTGGCTCCCGAACCATCACACTATCTCGTTGTATAGGCGTCCTTGCCAATTTCATGTAGGAGCGCCGCTGACCTGCGCCCATGCCAGGATCGCAACAACAACAGGATTCGCATGAGAACCATCGCAACCCAAAAATTGACGCTTACCTATCTGCAACGGCTGAACTGGCAGAGCTATCTGGCTGCGCTGCTTGCCGCGTTTATGGTTCTTTTTAGTGCCTGGTGGATGTTTTTCCACATCGGGGGAGACAAGGGCACCACACTTTTCGCCGATAGCCTGTACGCGGTCGCTGCCTTGACCGGCGCGGCCTGGTGCCTGATAACGGCATACCGGGCGCGCTATGGATCGCTCAAGCTGGAACCGCGCTACCAGTTTGTATGGCTGCTTATAGGTATCGGTGAGGGCTTCAATGCGCTGGGCGGCATCTACTATACCTACCTGGAATATAGTGGGCACATCAATCCTGTGCCTTCGTTTGCCGATCTGTGCTTCTCGCTGAACTATCCTCTCCTCTTAGCCGGTGTGCTTCTTATGCCTGCCGCGTTCAAGCTCGAACGCTTCCGCGTCCGTATCGGGATCGATGCCCTGATCACCACGCTCTGTCTCCTGGGCGCAAGCTGGTTCTTTTTCATTGGCCCCGCGTTCCTGGCAACAAACGGCCAGAACTTCATTGATCGGCTGGTGACTACCCTCCTCTATCCCTTCCTGGACATGCTGCTGATCTTCGCGATTGCGCTGCTCATTGTGCGACCGGCTGAGCGGCTCTTACGCCCATCCCTGATCCTCATAGGCATAGGTATGCTGGCCTCTGTCTGGGGTGATACCGGCTATAGCTATACGCTGGCCATCGGCACCTATACCTCTGGCACAGTCTACATCGATCCATTCTGGTACATCAGTTCGCTTCTGGTCGGACTGGCTGCACTTTTCCAGTATACAGCCATCGCGCGCCACACCTATAACGAACGCACCAGCGAGATCAGGACCCAGGTACAGCCCGACTATACGCCCCTGAACTACCCGGAAAGGCAGCCACAACGCTCTCTCTTTGTGCAGAGCTTTCTGGTCTATATTCCCCTGATCATCCTCCTGCTCCTCACTATCTATGGCGAGGCGACACACGACCAGGACCTGACGCTTTTCCTGGTCATCCTGATCTCGGTGATCGGGATACTGCTAGTGGTGCGCTACCTCCTGACCGGCTATGAGAACGAGTTGCTGTTGCAGGAACGCGAGCAGCGACGCCGGGAGGCAGAACAACTGCGCCTGCTGACCGCGCAACTGACCGAAATGCTCGATCTCGAACCCCTGCTCGAACGCATTGCCGCTCTGGCAAGCTCCGCGCTGGCCTTCGACGCCGCCTTACTGATCGTCGAAGAACATCCTACGCCCTCTACTACGTCGGGCGCGATGGGGGTGTATGCCGCGGTATCCGCGATCGATAAGATCGTGAGCTGGCGCTTCTACGGGTCGGGCATAGCGTATTGCGACCTGTTCCATGGTAGGGAATTGGAGGTTATGTGGACGCAACACATTCCGAACCTGCCGCCGGAAGTGGCAATCTGGCATACTGAACAACGTATCCAGACCACCCTTTTCATTCCCCTGACCTATCAGGGGAAAATCCTGGGCAGCCTGGGCTTTGCCAGTCGCGCAATGCGATCCTTCAGCCAGCATGAAAAGTACATCGCCAGGGCCTTCGCCGAGCAGGCGGCAACCGCGCTGGAACATGCCTACCTCTACCGCGAGGCGCGCGAGCACGAGGCGTTCTCTACCGCGCTCGCCAATATCGCCACGCGCTTGAACGCCGCCGTGGTAGAGCAGATTGAGATGCAGCAGATTATCTGTACGGAGGGAGCAAGCGCCTTGCGCGCCGACTATGCCCTGCTCTACATCTCCGATCAGCGCGGCAGCCTCGTGCCGGTCGCGCTCTCGGTGAGCGAGCAGGAACCGGTCTCGCTCCTCAGCGATTGGCCGGCTATATACGAGCACGAACACGAGGCCCAGGCGCTGATCTTACTCCAACCGACCCTGCTGCAAATCGATCCCCTGTACACGCTCGATGCCCTCGCCCAGCCCACATCCGACTATCCCTTCGCGCACGTGGCCTACTCCACAACCAGGCGCCATCGTATACAGCGCGCCCTCTCTCTGCGCGAGGTGCTGGCCCGGCGCCACGTGCCAACGGCTATCCTGGCACCCCTGATTACGCGCAACAACCCTGCTGGCCTGCTCGTCCTGGCCCGCTCGCTTCAGCCGGGTGCGCGCGATAGCCGGGCCTTCACCGTCGCGGACCTGCAACCGGCCCAGGATTTCGCTGAACAGGCCGCGGTGGCCTTTACCAACGCCCAACTCTACCAGCAATTACATACCGCGCACCGCCAACTGCAGGAGCTTGACCAGGTGAAAGACCAGTTCATGATTACGGCCTCCCACGAACTGCGCACACCGCTGACCGCCGTCCAGGGCTACCTCGAATTGATAGCCCAGTACGACGAGGCCCTCCCGCCTGAGCAGCGCCGGGAATTTCTTCACAAGGCCCAGCGCAGTTGCGAAGAGCTGGTGCTGCTGCTCAGCAACGTTATGGATGCCAGCCGCCTTGAGGTAGACGCCGGTATCCGCGCAGCCCACATCGAGGACGTACCCCTCCTGGATCTGGTACAGGATATGCTTGAGTTGATTGA
>JBDTHH010000700.1:0-3632 GCA_039937055.1 Ktedonobacteraceae bacterium
TGCCAGAAGTGGTAGGTGATGCGCGTGCCGGCGCCCTCTTCCGTCAGCACACCCTCTTTGAGGGCCTCTTCGAGCAGGTCGAGCACGGTATCTTCGCTGGTGCCGCCCCCGCTGCTCTCCATCTGCAGGAGCACATTGAAGTCGAAGGAGCCGCCCAGCACGGCGGCGTTGCCCAGCAGGCGCTGGCAGGCACTACTGAGGCGGCTCATGCGCAGATTGAGCACGGCGGCGATGGTGTCCGGCAGGGGTTGCTGCGCGGTGTCGCCCGGCTCTGCTCTGGTGGGGGTGGGCGCGGGGAGGCCGTGGCCATTTGGGGTGGGACCGGCTTCCAGGCCGCGCGCCAGTTCTTCGGCGAAGAAGGGGTTGCCGGCGGCCCGCGTCTGGATGTGTTGCACCACCGGTTGCGGCAGGTGCGACACCAGGGAGGCGATCTGCTCGCTGGTGAGCGGCTGGATCTGCATGCTCAACGATACCTGCTCGCGTTGCAGGTCGCTGAAGAGCGTGCGCAGGGGATGCTGGGCCGGCAGCTCGGTGTCGCGATAGGTGCCCATAATCATGATCGGCTGGCGGTGGAGACGGCGCGCCAGGAAGGCCAGCAGCTCGCAACTGCTGGCGTCGGCCCAGTGCAGGTCGTCCAGCACGATCACCAGGGGTGTGCGCTCGCTGATCATGGTGAGCAGTTCCAGCGTGGCCTCCCACAGGCGCCTCTGCTCGTCTCCGGGCGAGAGCGGAGGCGGAAATGCGGTATCCGGGGGGAGCAGGGGTTGGAGTTCGGGCAGCAGCATGCTCAGCGGCTGCAGGGTGCGCCCGCTATGCTTGAGGTCCTGCCGTTGCCACAGTCCCCGGCTCATGGCGTTGCGCAGCACCTCGGTCCACTGCCGGTAGGGCACGCTGCTCTCCTGGGCATAGACGCGGCTCCAGGCCACGACCCAGCCGTGCCTCTGCGCCACGCGTGCCAGCTCCTCGGCCAGGCGCGTCTTGCCGATGCCGGCCTCGCCTACCAGCATCACGCATTGCTGCCAGTGAGCGTCGGGTGTGGGCGCCACTGTGCGCTTGCGACCCGCTGCCTGCGCGCGCGTGTGCTGCTCGCTCGCTTCCAGCAGATGCTGGAGCGTCGCCAGTTCGCTCTCGCGCCCGATCAGCGGACCCTGGTGGCTACGTCCGATGTATCCCAGCGCGGGACGATGGAGGCGCTCGCTGCTCTCGTCCATCTGCGTCACCTGCGAGCGCAATTGCAGGACAGAGGTGATCTCGACAGTGCCCTGCTGGGTGGCTTCGTACAGGCTGCGCGTCTCTTCGAGGGGGGGGATCTTGTACCTGCGTTGAAGCTCGTTCGCGAAGCGCTGGTAGGCGCGCATGGCTTCGGCGCGGCGGTCCAGGTGGGTGAGCGAGATCATCAGGCGCTGCACGGCGGCCTCGTTGGTGGAGTCGAGGGCCAGCAGGCGGTCGAGAGGCTCGATGACGCTGGCGAAGGCGCTGCGCGCGATACGCAGGTCTGCCAGTTCGAGCAGCGAGCCGAGCCAACTGCGATGCAGGCGCTCGCGCCGCGCCGTCACCCAATCGGCGTCCCCCTCCTCGCGCAGCAGGATATCGCCGTAGAGCGTCCCGCCCTCCTCAAGAAATTTCTCGCGCTCGGCGGGGTCGGAGGTGGCGTGGGCCTTGGTGAGCAGTTGCTCGAAGGCGTCGGCATCGAGCCAGATATACGCCTGATCGGCCAGGATCAGGCTCTCGCGTTCGGTGCGCAGCAGGTGCGAGTCCGCCAGGCGGCTCAGGTGCGGCTCCAGGATCTGGCGCAGGCTATGCACAGTGCGATCCAGGCGGCTGGCCGCCGTCTCGACATCCAATTCGGGCCAGAGCGCGTCCATAAGCTGCTCGCGACCAAGCATGCGTCCGGGGCTGATCAGCAGATGCACGAAGAGGGAGCGCACATGCTGGCGCTTCCACGCCGCATCGCCGACCTCCTGCCAGGCGCGCTCGTTCCGGCGTTCAACGCGGAACTTCCCCAGCAGTGTATAGACACGCAGGGCGAGTTCACCAGGCACCTGCGCCGGGGTGTACTCTTCCGCGCCGTCCGCCGTAATCAGAGCCTCAGGAGGGGGATTCTTGCCAATATAGGTGCGTGTAGTGCGCCCGTTTTCCGTGCGGTAGGCATACCAGTAAGGTCCATGCCCCACGCCCTCGCGGCACTTGCGGCAGCGCTGTTTGCCGCAGTAGCTAATCTGTTGATGGTAGGTCGTGGCTCCAGCCGTCATCGCTCACAATCCCTTGTATTCCGCAGGAACCCGATGTATCGTGTCCTCCCACCACCTCCCCATCACAGCCACATATCACCGTATCGCGTCCGCTCACAGAATCGAAAACAAAACACGTTTCCGTTACACAACTTTCACATTATACCGCAAAACACAATCATCCGTAGGGCGCGGATTGCGCTGCCCGTGGTCAGGATGCGGTACACGTCTCACAACGTGGAAATCATGCTGATCTCCACAATCTTCGCGACCGGCGTCGATGCCACGTGGGGACCGGTGTCGATGCCACGTGGGGACCGGTGTTGATGCCACATGGGGACCGGGGCGCAGGCCAGCGGCGCCCCTACACGAAATGGAGCGCGCGTCGGGTGACAGGGCGTCGGTGGCCCGTGCCCTGTTCCAACGACGCGCGGCCGTTTACAAGCCCGCGCAGACCCGATGGGATCATGCTCGTCCTTGGCATGCGCGGGCTTGTAAACCGCGCCCCTACGTCTTGTGCGCGTTTCTTCCCCCTTTTCGTCGCCCTGCAAAAAACCTATATGTACGAAGCGCCGCGTCCCTACGTTGATCTGTCTTTAAAAGAAACGTTGGTCTTCTATAAAACTGGTATAAGACTGGTATAAGATTTGCGAAGTTTTGTCTGGAAAGAAAAGACAAAGGCCAGATAAAAAGGAAGCTCAATGTAACTTCAAGAATATATCTGTCCTCATGAACAATACTACCCTGAAGAATGCGGAAGGGGAAGAGGAGGTTATACAAACAACACAAGTGTAGACTACCTGATGTGAGTTAAATGTTGAGCATTTGTCAGGACGCAGTAGGAAATTTAGATAGGCAGATTCGGAATGCGAACACTCGTAGGTATTGGGCGTGTAGGAGAGGTCCCAGTCCCGGGACACCTGGAATTGAGAGAGCATTCTACCATGAATCAGAGCGAAGTTGCGCGGTTGCGCAGTCAAATTGAGACAGAGCTAGAAGCCATGCAGCGCGGCCTCACCGGCGTGTCCATCGGAGCGGCGCGCCACGATTTCATCCGCAGGCGTATGGATCGTGTCGGGCTATACCAGGGCAAGCTGGCGCAGCAGGTTGGAGAAGATACGGCCACTCAGATTGTCTACAGTATGTATGTTGCGGCCATCGATTGAACGCATGACGGCATGGATGCTGGCGAACACATCCCTGCGCCGAGGAGGCTAGATAGCGATGACAATCAAATTGCAGCCGGGAATACCTCCCGACGGGAACGGACATGTATGGGTGCCACCAATCGCTGCTTCTCGTGCAACGCCGGCTGAGGTGCCGGTGAACTCGCCTGCAGGTAGTGTGTGGGTGCCACCGCTGGGTAATGTAGGGGCACCCCTGGCGGGTGCCCTGGGAGCC
>JBDTHH010000701.1:0-8163 GCA_039937055.1 Ktedonobacteraceae bacterium
GAGGAAATATGCACTTATTTATGTATCATCAGCATAAGCTTCGCCTGTTGCTTGTGAGTATAGCGTTGCTGACTGTTACGAGCCTGGCCTCCTGCTCAGGTGCTGCGCCGGGTGGGCTGGGCGGCAATACCGGAACAATAAGTAGCTCCGGTAGCACTGCAACAGCACAAGGACACACTCTCGCGCCCCTGCCAACTCCCAGCCCGGCATCGTCTAAGAGGTCCAGCGGCACTAGCAACACTACCAGCAGCAACAACGCGATGTGGACATTGGTCTTCAGCGATGATTTCAATGGCACTCAACTTAACCCGACCTGGGGACTGTACACTGGACCCCACGGGGGTGGCAGGAGCTACTACAGCCCGAGTGAGGTGCATGTGCAGGGCGGCATGGTGCATCTCGCGATGGAGCAGAAGACGACGAACGGTCTCCCCTACACGACAGGTGGCATGGCGGCCTTCAAGCTGGCCAGCACCTACGGCAAGTACGAGTTCCGCGCCCGCCTGCCGCGTGGCAAGGGTGTTGGCCCCTACGCGATCCTCTGGCAGGCTTCAGGGAATCACGGCGATGTCGAGGTCGATCTCTTCGAAAGCCCACCCGCCGATAAGGGCAAGGTCTACTTCACTAATCACGGAAACGGCGCCCCCACCCAGATCGTGGCCTCCGGCAATTTCGCCGACAGCTTCCACATCTTCACCTACGAGTGGACACCGGGCAAGCTGCACTTTCTGATCGATAGCGTCGATCATGGGATATTGACGAAGAATGTGCCCAATTTCCCGATGTGGTTCGCCCTCGCGGTAGAATCCGGCGATGCCTTCGTTGGCCTGCCGGATAGCAACACCATGCTCCCTGTCTCGCTCGATGTCGATTGGGTGCATATATACAAGTATCACGGCTAGCGTGCGTTCAAGCATCTTCATCACGACGGCGGGCAAGGGAAGGAAGTTAAGTAGAGACCATTTGTAGGAGTTAACCTGCATCCCGCTGTCAGGATGGTTTTACGGAGGAAGATGTGGTAAAATTATCCTGACCCGCCATACCTGGTCATTAGTTGCCATTGAAAGAGATGCAACAATAGGAGTGTAACGTGAATACTCCAGAGAATGAACCACGACCTCGCCGTTCTCCATGTTGGGCAGTAATAATTGGTATCATTGTCCTCATGGCACTTCTTGTCGGTGGGAGCATTGCCGTCTTCCATGGATCTGGGCGCGTGAGCAGTGCTATTTCGACGCCAACCGCAACACCGCCTCTTGATCCCACGAGTGCTTCCTGGTCACCACCGGGCATGACCTGCAACGAGGCCGTACAAAAGATCGCACAGAATCAGTTCACTTACATTCTGATCTATCGAGAAAAGCAAGGCGGCCCAGCAATTCCTGCAAATGCTATCATGGGGATTATGTTATTACCGCGAGGCGTTCCCTATCAGGGTGATCCTGCCCAAACGGCCATCAATTCTTTATTACAAGTATTTGGCACGTTTCCCGATCATGATTGTTATCCACAAATACTGACAGCAGTCAAGCAAGTGAACAAGCATCTTTCAAAGAGTGAACAGGTCAAGGTAGGTTGGTACTACGATCTGGGATAACAGCTTTGGAACTGAAGAGCATAGAGATATCCAGCATGCGAGGATAACCTGAACTCCTGATCAAAAAAAGAAGAAATGGTGCGAGGTTTTGTTCATGTGGCAGTATGTCTTTCTTACACTTCGTCGCAGGCGCAGTCAGAGTATGCTGGCGAGCGGGGGGGTTCTGATCGCGGCCTGCGCCCTCATTTTGCTCAGTGCCACCACCCAGACCACCGCTCTGCACGCCAACCAGATCATTCATCAAAACTGGCGGCCCAGCTATGATCTGGTGGTGTTACCCCCCACGGCCCACACCGTCCAGGGTTCTACTCTGGCCGCTGATTCTCTGCAGGGCTATAATGGCGGCATTAGCCTGAAACAGTATTCTCAGATACAAGCGATCCCCGGCGTCGAGGTGGCTGCTCCCCTGGCTTTTATTGGCTATATTCAGCTTCCTTCGCCTTTCCTCCAGTTTACATCTACACCCCTTTCGGCGGGATACTATCGCGTTGACTGGACCCTGATGGCCTTCAATGGTCAACACCATATCGTTGAGCGTCAGGCCAGTTTTATCTATGGACTGTTCAGATCCTGCGATACCGCTACTAATGGCATAAACAAAACGCAAATGCAGGAGTTGCAGCAACATCATGTGGTCCTTGGTGGGTGTGGCGCTGATCTCGGCAGCAATGACAGCTATTTTAGCGTCCCTTCGCTCGATACGGGCACCTTTCTGCTGGCGGCGGTTGACCCGCTGGCGGAGGATCAGTTGGTCCATCTCGACCGAAGCATCGTTCGTGGACGCATGTTACAAGCCCAGGACGGCATTACAAAGATCACGCTTCCGATTGCGGGGCCAGCCCAGGAGGTCCCACTACTTTTCCATCAACACCTGCAAGGTCAAATTACCTTGCACGCAACGTTTAGCCGCGTCACAAGCAACCAGATCGGTCTCCAACAGGTAGCACAACAGGGGGGATTTAACTATCTGGCGCACCTGCCGGGTCAACATACCCTGATCGATCAGGATGTCCCCATTGTGCAGAACGACCCACAACGCTTCTCGAACACGACGCTGCGTTGGAACGGACATAGCTGGCAACCAGGCGGCAACCAGGTTGGTAGCGGGAGTTCCTTAGGGTTTCTCTATACGCCCTCAGGACTCAACTACCAACAAATTGTTGGCCCCGACGGGAAACCGGCCTACGCCCTGGTACCAGCCAACACCCAGAGTACCAGGGCCGCCCTGAGCACTCTGTCTCCGCCCCTTGACCCTGGCTTTCCTGGCAATCCTGATGACCAGCAGGGGCCTGAGGTCTTTTTCCGCACCCTTCATCCGCTCCAGCTTCCTCCCAACCCGAATGGAGGCTATCTTGCCCAACCTGTTGGAGAATTCAATGGCGATGCGCTCAATGCACAGTTCAGCAATGAACTCAACTGGCTGCCCGAGACGACCTACGCGGCTCCTCCGGTAGTTCTACGCTACGATGCGCGGGGTCAGCCAGTTTCTCCCACCACCTTGGTGCCCACAACAAACCCGGCCGGCATGACGGTGCAACCTCCTCTGGCTCTTACCACGCTCAAGGCCGCCACGCAACTGAAAGGCGATCATCTGATCAGCGTCATTCGCGTACGCGTCTCAGGCGTAAACGCGCCCAATGATGCCAGTTGGAAGCGTGTGCAGCAAGTAGCGCAACTCATTGAGCAGCGCACAGGCCTGCGTGCCCTGGTCACGCTTGGTTCCTCTCCGGTTCCAACCCTCGTATACGTTCCAGGATTGGCTCCTGGACAGCATGGCTCTACCCGCACGATCAAACCCCTGGGCTGGGTCGAGGAGCGCTGGATTGCCCTGGGCGTCTCCCTGATCTATCTGGGACAAATCGGCCAGATGCAACTGGTGCTCTTGAGCACCTTGCTACTCGTCTGCCTGGGCTATCTGATCGTGACCCTCTCCTCGCTGGTGACTGCCCAGCGACGTGACCTCGCGATCCTGAGCGCCCTTGGATGGCGTCCCTGGCAACCCGCCCGACTCTTCCTTGCCCAGGTGCTGCTTCTCGCGCTGGGAGGTGGGCTTGGTGGCATGGGCCTGGCACTGGTGATTGTCCATCTCCTGGGGGTCGAGCCACCCTGGCTGATCGTGGCTTTGACGCTGCCGGGGGTGCTCGTCCTGGTGCTCCTCAGCTCGCTCTACCCGCTCTGGCAGATCTGGCGCATCCATCCCGCCGAGTTGCTGCGGACAGAGATCGCGGCGCCATCGCAGCGGGCGAATCGCACCCGCCACACGGCGGCTAGCCCTCCCAGTCTGGGCAGCATGGCCCTGCACAATCTGCAACGGATGCGGGCACGCTCACTGGTGACGCTGCTGAGTCTCTTTCTGTCAGCAGGGCTGCTGGTCATAATCCTGGAGAGCCTTTTGACCTTCCAACAATTCCTGCAAGGCACACTGCTTGGGAACTACATCCTGCTGCAAACAACGGTGCCGCAACTCGCTGGCGCCCTGTTCGCTCTTGTCCTGACCTTCTTGAGTGTCGCTGATCTGCTGATGTTGAATCTGCGCGAGCGTCGGCATGAAATCGGGCTACTGCTGGCCCTGGGCTGGCACCTGCGCCATGTGCAGCAGCTCTTCGTGCAGGAGGGGCTGCTATTGGCTCTGCTGGGCACCATTCCAGGGGCAGTGGCAGCGATACTATTCCTGGTCTCTCAACATGGTGCCCGGAGCCTGAATGCGGTCCTGGCCGTAGGGCTTGGCACGATTCTGCTTATGATACTGGTTACAGTTCTCGCCGCCATCCCCGCGCTCCGTGCTCTCACGCGTGTGCAGCTTGTTACTGTGATGCGGGCAGAGTAGAGGGCTGGTGTACACGCTCACGCCGACCCCAATTTTGCTGAAGGGACAGACAACATATGGCACAGGACGATATACACGATGAACAGTCGTTGCAGTTGGAGTTTCCAAAGGAACAGACATATAGAGGCGGGCAGGATATCATCCTGCGGGTGGAGCACCTTGAAAAGGCCTATAGCATACCTGGCGGGCACTTGCAGGTATTACAGGATGTGAATATCACTGTGCAGCAAGGAGAGTTTGTGGCGATTACCGGCCCATCGGGATCGGGCAAGACGACACTGCTGGCCCTGTTAGGAGCGTTGGATACACCTGACTCTGGAGAAATCTGGCTGCATGAGCAGGCGGTTCACACCCTGCGCGGCGTGGCCGCCGCCGATTTTCGCCGCCAGGAGGTCGGCTTTGTCTTCCAACTCTTCTACCTGTTACCCAACTTAACCGCGCTAGAGAACGTGATGGCCCCGTTGTTACCGTATCGTCGCACGCTGGGCTTCGATCTGAAAGAGCGGGCCAAAGACCTTTTGGAGCGCGTTGGCCTGGCTGAACGCATGGGTCATGCCCCGGCGCGACTCTCTGGCGGGGAACAGCAACGCGTGGCTATTGCGCGCGCGCTCATCAACCGGCCAAAGACCTTGCTGGCGGACGAGCCGACGGGCAATCTTGATCCGCACACTGGTGTGCAGGTACTCGATGTACTACGGGAGTTGCAGCAAGCTGGCAGCCAGACACTGATTATGGTCACGCATGACCCCCAGGTGGCGGCTCTGGCAGACAGGCGCATCCATCTATCTCAACAATCTCCGTCCACCAGAGACACTCAGGGCTGAGACGCAGCAAGGGGGTTCTGGTGATAGCAACATCCCACCCGCCCCGCGCAACGTATTCAGTAGTGGGGCAACATCTTGTGACTACGAAGCCTCTTCCGCCGCGATCCGGGCCGCCTCTATGCATTGTTTCAGCAGCATAACATTGGTGAGCGGACCGATGCCACCGGGGGTGGGCGTGACGGCGGCGGCGACCTCGCGCACAGAGGCAAGATCGACATCACCAACGATGCCACCTTCGGGCAGGGGATTGATGCCAACATCAATGACGGTGGCGCCGGGGCAGACCAGGTCGGCGGTGACCATGCGGGGGCGACCGACGGCAGCGATCAGCACAGCGGCCTGGCGCGTGTAGAAGGGGAGATTGGCGGTGCGCGAGTGGCAGACGGTCACCGTGGCGTTCTTTTGCAGGAGCATCATGGCCAGGGGCTTGCCGACGACATTGCTGCGCCCAAGGATTACGACGCGCCTGCCATCTAGAGGCGTCTGTGTGCGTGCAAGCATCTCCATCACAGCGGCGGCGGTCGAAGGCAGGAAGCTTGGCAGGCCCAGGAAGAGGTTGCCCGCGCTGCCGGCGCTAATGCCATCGATGTCTTTGCTGGGGACAAGGGTATCGGCCACCAACTTTTGGGGAAGGTGATCTGGCAGGGGCATCTGCACAATCACGCCATGCGTCGCCACATCATCGTTCAAACGCAGCAGTGCAGCTCGCAATTCGTCGGGCGAGGTGTGCGCCGGCAACTGCTCCAGGCGCGCCTGCACGCCAACATCTTCAGCAACGCGCAGGATAGCCTTGCTGTACACGCCTGACGCGGCCTCACCGCCGGCGCGCACAATCACCAGTCCCGGCGCGCTTCCCCGTCGCTCGCTATAGGCGCGCACTTCAGCGCGTAGTTCCGCGCGGATCTCCGCTCCCATCGCCCGCCCATCCAGTAGCTGTGCCGTCACATGCTGCTCCCAACTAACTCCAGAACCTGCTGGCTACCCTCCGTAATCGCCTGCAGCGCCGCTTTCAGCCGCTCGTTCAGTTCCTGTGCGCGGACCGCATTTTTCATTGAGCGCGTGTTAACGTGTACCATCCAACTTGCGCCGTTGGCTGCGCTTGTAGCCAGAATAACACCGGTGGCGATATCGCTCAGCACATGCTTGTTGCCAATCTCGGCGATGCGGCGGCAGTGCTGTAGCAGCTCCGCCGCGCATTCCGCTACCTCCAGGGGCACCAGGGCCGCCTCCTGGAGCCGCACCTGGATCGCGCGACTGCGCGCCTCGCTCTGCTCGCTGGTATCGCGCGGCAATCTGAAACACATCGAGAGGCGCTCGTACGCATCGATATCTTCCTGCACAAGCTCCTCAAAACGCAGGCGCAACCTCTCCGTCTGGCGCAGGAGTTCTGCGATCTCCTGCTGCACATCAGCATACTCCGGCTTCCCAATGGTGAGCCGTGTGACCATACTGGCAAGCGCGGCTCCCATGGCACCGCTCAGCGCTGCCGCTGAGCCGCCTCCTGGGGTGGGCTGCGGCGAAGAGAGATCATCGAGATATTCTCGTAACGATTGGTCTATGTACATAGCACGTGTCCTTATGCCTGGATTCCAGGAAATTTATCTTTCTGGTATTCTAGCACGTACTGAGACGGACGTCGAGAGATTTCACAGGGCACAGGCCAGCACAGCACAGCACCATCGTCGCAGAACACGTTCTGGTCTAGGGACCTTTTTGAAGATCGATCGAGCCGGTGCTGTCGGTGACGGTTACTTTGGCGCGGGGGGGACGGCCTACATCTCCGTGCGCTTCGGCTCCAATGGTGTTTCGTTGCACGCTCACACCAGGGAAGGCCGAGGTCACGGTGCTGGTATCAGAGGTAGCATCTATATGAAAGCGGGAATCGCCGGGTACAGTGATGGCAATGTGGCCAGTGGTGGTATCGAATTTGTAGGTACCCAGCGGATCAAGGGAACCCATAAATGTGATGCCGTTACCGTTAGTGTTGAAGGTTGCCGAGCCATGCATCTTCACCCCGGTCGCCTGTACTCCGCCCGCGTTTGTATCGAAGGACGAAGGGCCAGCGATGGTAGATTGCGACACATGAATGGAGCCGCCGTTGCTACTCAGCTTCATATGTCCGCTGAGGCCGTCCACGATAATATCGCCATCGTTCGTGGTGAGCTTGAGATCTGTCACGGTAGGCACAGTGATCTGTAGATCATCAATCTCGAAGCCTGAGGCATTAAAGGTCAGCAGTGTATGATCGCTACTCAGAGTGTAGGGGATGGACTGATTGACGACATTCTCCGAGGCATCAAGTGCCTTGATGGTGACGGTATGGCTATCGGCACCGGCGCGGACATGGATCGGGCCAACATTGCGGTCGATAGCAATCGTTGGTTCGCCGGCAACCATCACCGTAGTGATGCCACTCACTACCCCTCCCACGCCTGCCGGCAACTGGATACCGCCGGTCCCCTTCTGAATCGCCCGAAAGGCATAGACACCACCCGCAAGAAAGCCGCCGATGAGCAGCAATACAACCAGTAGGGATAGAACACAACCGAGCCTGGAACGCCGGCGCGACCTGGAAGGAGAAAAGGCCGGCGTCAACATAGGTGTCCCTGAGTACGAGGGATCTGTAGTCTGTGGCGCCGCTGGCCTGCTATAGTTGAGGTTTTCATAAGGGTTGGCGGACGACTGATTTTCATAGGGGTTGGAGGGTGGCGGGGGCGCTTCCGATTGCTCTGCACCATAGCCGCTATTGACAGGTGAGCCATAGTCCCACGGTTGTTGCTGGTCATCGTCGTAGTTACTATAGTTATTCGCATAAGGATTATCTTGATTATTCATACGTCTATCTCCATTTGTTTTATTCACCCACCAAGCAACCGAACTTTTCAGGAATACTATAACATCCGCTGCTGGCATAC
>JBDTHH010000702.1:0-9345 GCA_039937055.1 Ktedonobacteraceae bacterium
GCTGGTGGTCCATCGATGAGTTCTACGCCTTTGCCTGAGATCTAGAACGGGCACCCGCCAGGGATGCCCAATAGGCGTCAAGTGAAGGCATCGCTTGCAGAAAGCAAGCCACGCCCTACGGATTCGCGGAGATGGCCCATCGATTCTTGCCCTTACCTTGACGCTTATTGGGCACCCCTGGCGGGTGCCCTGTTTGCATCACCCTGACTCGCTAAAAAAGCACCCCTCAGCAGATCACTATATGTGATATACTCTATGCAAATCGCTACACCAGTCCCTTGAATCAGTACAAGGAGGCCCTTCGTGGAGCAAAAATCACGCGCTCGACACGACAGTTTCGCCGAACAGTTCACATTCGTATTGCACGAACACTGGTCCGACATCCTCCAGGTCGCCCATCGTCACTCGCCTCGCGTTGCAACATTATTTCAGGCCGCAACCCCTACAGGTTTAAAACGGGTAGACGGGGGCTGGCAGATCCAGGTGCTGGCAAAGCGCGTGACGCCACGCGAGAAGCTCTCGCAACCGCGCGATAACGAAGTGCTCGCCCAGGCGATCCGGGCCTGGGCCCATAGCACCGCGCAGTTGAAATTGCCGCGCATCACGGTCAACCTTGAGCTATAGCATTCACCCATCCTGCTGGCGAGAAAGACCGAGATGCTAAACGGTCGGAAGAGGAGACCTTCCCAGCGCCTCACCGGTTACCTGATGGTGACCACTTCTGCCCTCCTCTTCGGCTTGAACGGGAACCTGTCGCGCCTGCTCTTCGACGACAGGGTGACCCCGGTAACGCTCGTTGAATTCCGCATGCTGATCGGCGGGGCGTGCCTGCTGGCGTTGTTGCTCCTCAGGCAGCGCGCGGGGTTAAAGCTTCCGCGCCGACATTGGGGCTGGATCGTCGCCTTCGGGCTGGTGCTGGCTATGGTCACCTATACCTACTTCGTGGCCATCAGTCTTTTGCCAATCGCGGTGGCCCTGGTGATCCAGTTCAGTTCGCCCGCCTGGATGGTACTGGGCGAGGCGCTGTGGCGACGGAAACTACCTTCCATCTATATCCTCATGGCAGTTGCTCTCACCTTCGGCGGCATCGTGCTGCTGACCGGGATTTGGCAGCAGCACCTCAATGGCCTCAATAGCCTGGGTCTGCTCTATGCCGGGCTTTCGATTGTAGCTTTCATCGGCTACCTCATCCTGGGGAGGCGTGTTGGACGTGATCTGCCCTCGCTCACGAGCACAACCTACGGGGCCTTTGTGGCCGCCGCGTTCTGGCTGATCGTGCAGCCGCCCTGGGCCATTCCGGCCAGCACCTGGACTCCGCAGCACCTGTTCTTGATTGCCCTGGTGGGCATCATCGGCATGGCTATCCCTTTCTCGCTGGTCCTGGGTTCCCTGCGGCGTCTGGATGCCACACGCGTCGGCATCGCCAGTATGCTCGAACTGGTGGCTGGCGGCGCGATCGCCTACTTCTGGCTGGGGCAGCACCTGAACCTGTGGCAGATCCTGGGATGCGTGCTTGTGCTGGCGGGCATCACGATTTTGCAGTACGAGGAGGCGGCGGGGAAGAAGGGTGATTTGACGCAAAGGGGGTAGGGGCGCCGTTTGCGTGCCACATGAATCGTGGAAACCTACCCCTTGCGAAGGCGAAGGCTTGCCGGTGTTGCTTTAATCGCATACAATACAGACAAAGCGAGCCAGAGCGCTGCCTCGCTTGTCCCTACCAGGATCATGAGCATGAAACATATGTTGTCACAGAGCCAGAGCGAAGAAAAACCGTCCCCTACCCCGGCTGACACAGGTTACCAGCAGCTCATTGAGGAGATCCTCCTGCATGATCCTTCCTTTATTAAAGCCACCTGGAGTAGCCCGTCCAAAAAGCAGCAGACGCCCTGGCTAAAAGTCGTTGTCCGGCCTGTTATCTTGCGCGGAGACACACATCTCCAGTTTTCCTATTTCGATGCCCACAAAGACATCACCAAAAATTATGCCGGTGACGAACGGATCGAGCCGCTCCATGATCTTTTAGCCTGTGGTTTTAAGCAGATCTATCTGTACACGCAGCAACAGACGATCCACGTTCAGATCACCAAAAAAGAGAAAGTGCTTATCCATACCACCAGGCCGCTCCCTGAGCAGCAGCAAGAGCGGGATCTTTCCCATGATCGGTCCAAGAAAACGCTCTTTGCCGAAGCGGAGGCCACACCGTTTTTGCAGACAGTGGGGATGATGGGAGAGGACCGCAAAATTAAAGCGGATATGTACGGCAAGTTCCGCCAGATCCATGAATTTGTCAAGCTGGTGCAGCAGACAGGGGCCTTAGAACACTTCACCGCCTCTCCTCTGCATGTCGTGGATGCGGGCTGTGGCAATGCCTACTTGACGTTTGCTTTCTATTACTATCTTCACCAGCACCTCAAAAAGCCAGTCTCCCTCATTGGCATTGATAGTCGTAGCGAACCTTTAGAGCGGCATCGAGAGAAGGTCGCTCAGTTGCAGTGGGAGGATCTGACCTTTCAGCACACCACGATCATCGATTTTCAGCCACGCATCCAGCCAGACATCGTTCTCTCCCTGCACGCCTGTGATACGGCCACAGATGAGGCGCTGGCACAGGGCATTCGTTGGGGCAGCCGCTTGCTGGTCAGTGTCCCCTGTTGCCACCATCATCTCCAGCAGCAGATAGAGCGGCAGGCCTCTCCGGCACCCTTTGGACCGGTGCTGCGCCAGAGCATTCTGAAGGAACGTCTGGGTGATATCCTGACAGATAGTTTCCGCATGCTGATTTTGCAGATCATGGGCTATCGCACAGATATCGTCCAGTTTATCTCCAGCGAGCACACGGCGAAAAATCTTATGATTCGCGCCGTCAAAACGCAGCCCACTGGCAACGCTCGTTACGTACAAGAATACCAGGATCTCAAAGAGTTCTGGCAGGTCACTCCGTACCTGGAATCCCTGCTTGGGGAAGACTTTCGCAGAATGCTTGCTGTCTCGCCGGTATGAGTCATCCCTCCTGAAAGTCGGAATATCACTTTCAGCGCTGAATAAAGCTTTTTGCTTGATATGCTTGCTTTCCTATGTTATGCTGAGTCAGAAAAGGCAGGAGCAGTTTCAGGTTTTCGTAAGAAATAGATAGGAGGCTCCCTTTCATGACTCAAAGCAGCTCTTCTCCTGAGGAAAACATAGCGCAACTCCGTGAGCTTGCCCTCCGCCTGCTTGCGCGCCCTTTTGATCCGCCGCCACGCCTGTTGGCGGGGAGTTTTCCTGCTTCGCTTCCATTCGACGTACCGATGCCAGATGGGTATCAGATTATTGGGAGCTTTGTGCGCGCTCCTGAGGAGATCCTTCTCTTGCTTGACATGGATCAATCGCCCGCTGAAGTCATTGCCTTCTATACACAGCAAATGCAAGCCAGAGGATGGTATGAACCCGACATCCTGCGAAGGCAAAGACACCATCAGGAGGGCGGGTTCATACTCATGAACCCGGCGCAGTATCGTGCTTCCCACATAACCTTTTGTAAGGGCCAGCGTGGCCCCGCATTACTGGTGTCTGCTTCTAGAGGACAGGAAGAAAGCGAGAGAACGCAGGTCAGGCTGAATCTTGATACCAGGAGTCATGGCTCTCCTTGTATGCACTCATCCGAAATCTTTATGGGTGTACGTGCCCTTATTCCCCCCTTAGAGCCGCCGTTTGGCGGACGCCAGTGGGGAGGTGGTGGTGGAAGCGACTCGGAGAGTGCAAGTACTTCTGCAACCCTGGATGTAGAGCATAAGACGACTCTTCCTCTACTTGCAGCCCACTATACGCGTCAACTCGAACACGCTGGCTGGCAACGTACAGGTGAAGGAAGCACGGAACCACTGGCCTGGTCCACCTGGGAACTCCGCGATACGCAGAACGAACGCTGGATGGGCGTGTTTACATTGCTTGAGGTCCCTGGAATGGAGCAAAAGTATTCTCTACAGATGAATATTCATTGGGTTGGGGATAAGGCTTCATATCCTTAGCACGCAATTCGCCTTTAGCTGTACGTTCCTGTTCCGTTGTTCCTTAGAGGCCAGTTAGCAGCGTATCCAGAATGTTACGTGTGAAGGGCCGAAAATCGGCGTCCGGAGTGGTCTCTATCATCAGGAGCGCATTGCGCTCCTGATGATAGAGACCACTCAGAGGCTCCACTGTATTTGCAACAAGTCACTCCGCACCTGGAATCCCTGCTCGGCGAAGACTTTCGCAGTATGCTTTCCGTCCCCTCAAGATCCTTATAGATCCTCACCTCATACTTCCTGTGAGTTTTAGCCAGAACCTTGCGTATTACCGTATAGGGTATCTTTCATCCGAGACATGATGAAGGAGAACCTATTCAGCAGAAGAAACGTTGTATTTTGTTTGGTAGCGCAAGGAGGGCTGTTTTATCTATGCGTAGAATTTCAGGACGCATCATGACGCTGGCAATGGGGCTATCCCTATTGCTAGCGATCCTCGCATCCTGTGGTGCAGGCACCACGGGTGGCGGGAATACCGGGAATGGTACCCCGACCGGAAGTACCATCATTAAAGTTGCCAGTGATTTCCCTGTCTCGGGCAAGGATACAAGTAGCGGCAAGCCGGCCGAAAACGGCGCGCACATGGCGGTCGATGAGGCCAATGCGAGCAACGCGGTCCCTGGCTACAAGCTCGTCTTTGTGCCCAAAGATGATGTGGGGCCCTCCGGCCTGCACGACCCGAGCGTTGGGCAGCAGCTCGTCAGAGGACTGATCGGTGATGCCCTGGTCGCAGGTATTGTTGGCCCGTTCAACAGCAGCGTGGCCAAGGCAGAGATGCCAATTACCAACAAGGCTCCCATCGCTCAGATCAGCCCGGCCAACACCAACACCTGCCTCACGCAGGAAGGTGCCGACAAACAGTGCGGCGGCGCGAACGATATCGTGTCTACAGTGCGTCCGACTGGCAAAGTCACCTACTTCCGTATCGCGACAACCGACAGCCACCAGGGGCCAGCCTTAGCTGATTGGATCACCCAGAACTTCCCTGGCAAATACAAGTCGGTCTACGTGATTGACGACGCTGAGACCTACGGTATTGGTATCGCTGATACGTTCCAGGCCCAGTGGACAAAACTCGGTTTGACAGTCCTTGGCCGCAGCAGTGAGCCGAGCACAACCACCTCGTATGTCTCACTGCTCACTCAGATCGCCTCCAAGCATCCCGATCTGATCTACTTCGGTGGCCTCGACTCGACGGGCGGTATCCTGATTCGCCAGCAGATGAGCCAGGTTCCCTCTCTGAAGGGTATCACGTTTGCCGGCGGTGATGGTCTCGTCACGCCGACCTTTGCCTCGACGGTGGGTAAACCTTCTGCCCCGGTCTTCGCGACCGTTGCGGTCGTCGATACCACAGTCAGCTCGGAGGCCGCGAGCTTCCGTCAGAAGTACTCGCAAACCTATTCCTCGCTGAACGTCTACAGCGCGGCAGCCTATGACTGCATGAAGATCTTGATCAATGCCATCGGGGTAGCCATTAAGAACGGCGCGAAGGTGCCGGCGGATTCAAACGACGGTGCCACCGCGAAGACCTTCCGTCAGGCGGTCATCGATGCCATTGCCAAGACCGATTATAACGGCGTTACCGGTCATCACACCTTTGACCAGAACGGTGATACCACCAACCGCTTCATCTCGGTCTATAGCCTTGATCTGAATGCACAGGGCAAGCCAGACTGGCTTTACAAAAAAGGCGTCACCGAGTAATGCGTCGTGCGCGTTCACTGGCAGGTGGGAGCCTTTCTCGCTCTAGCTGAACGTGCATAGGGAGCAATTGATGCATGCGCACTGCATGTCCCAATTGCTCCCTTTTTGCTATTTCATTCAAGCCTCGCCTGGTGTATAATCTGCTCACAAATTATTGCTATTTTGCGGGAAGGTGGATGCTAAGGATGACACTGGTCTTACAAGAGTTGATCGTCGGCCTCACCGTTGGAGCTGTGTACTCGCTTATCGCCCTGGGCTATACGATGGTCTATGGTATCATCGAACTCATTAATTTTGCCCACGGCGATATCTTTATGATCGGCACCTTTGTAGCGCTCACGATGCTAGCCATTCTGGGTGTGACGCCAGGGCAGCACCTCACAGGCTTGAGCTTAATAGGCGTGCTCATTCTGGTGGGGGTTGTATCGCTGCTCGTCTGCGCGGTGTTGGGAGTGGTTATTGAACGTGTGGCCTATCGCCCCCTGCGCAACGCGCCGCGCCTGGCCCCTTTGATATCCGCCATCGGGGTCTCACTGATCCTGGAGGATGTTGGCAAACTCTGGAAAGGCGTCACCTTCGTCGTCTTCCCCCAGTTCTTTCCCGACATCAGCGTCAACATTGGACCACTGAACATCAGCGCGGTGAACATCATGGTGCTCTGTGTCTCGCTCGCGCTCATGATAGCCTTGCAACTACTGGTTACGAGGACGCGGATCGGGCGAGCCATGCGTGCCGTGGCGCAGGACCGCGAGGCGGCCGCCCTGATGGGGGTAAACGTCGACCGCATTATCGCGGTGACCTTCTTTATTGGGGCTGGACTCGCGGGTGTCGCCGGTTTCATCTATGGGTTGCAGGCTGGCAGCACGGCCTTCTATCTCGGCTACCAACTTGGTCTGATCGCCTTCACCGCTGCCGTGCTTGGCGGCATCGGGAACCTGGTGGGTGCCATGTTAGGGGGAGTGCTCATCGGCATTGTGGAGGCATTGGCGGCACTGATCCCCGACTCGAATTCCAATGGCTGGGGCCTGCCTCATGGTGGGAGCGCCTGGCATGAAGCGGTGATCTTTGCGATCCTCATCTTGATTCTGGTATTCCGGCCATCTGGTCTGCTGGGTCAGCGCGTCCCTGAAAAGGTGTAAAGATGAAGATAGATGTTCGCTCCTGTCATATCATCCTGTCGGAAGTGAGGTGATGCCGGTATGTCTGCATTGATACACCCCAGTACGCGTGTTCCTGCCCCTGGGACGCGCATGCTGTTGATCAAATGGATCGTGGCCCTGATCGTCCCGTTAGCTGTGTTTACCTTCTGGGGAGGCGAAGCCATTGTGAATACAGTGCTTGCTCCTCAGGCCGCTGGTTCTGGTATCCCGACGGATAGTCCCTCGCTGGCCGTCGGCGCCGTATTTACGCTCATTTTCTACCTGACAGTCTTCACTCTCGCCGGCTACCTGGTCGCGGCGGATACCGGCCGGCGCAGCATGTTCGAGGTGTGGATCGATATCGTCATCTTTACGGTTGTTCCGTTGCTGCTGGTGATCCTCACGAACCTGGTGATCGGTCTGGCCCTCTGCGCCATCGTCTGGCCCGTCTACTTCTTTGTGCGCCGCCTCATACGCAAAAGACAGCACTATGTGCCCCCCTCCCCACTGGACACCCTGACTCCTCTGGATACGGAGCAACGCGCGCTCTTACGGCGGCGAGCCATCGCGGGAAGCGTGGGACTGACAAGCGTCTTCGCGGTGGTGACTCTGATTGCCGATGTGATCTACTTCCTTCTCGGCAGCCTGCAACCAACGTACCTGCTCATCTGGGTGGCGGTCCGAACGCTGCTTCTGCCTGTCCTGGGCTATTTCTTGGGACGCCTGGCAAGCCTCCTCGCTGTTCGCCGTACTCTTGGCGCGCAGACCGCTGGCAATGGCATATCGTCCAATGGCGGTCGTAAGGGGAGTGAGAAGCGTCATGAGTTAGAGGTCCTTTCAGAGACGCGGGCGCGTGAGGAGGCCAGAGACCTGGTGCCCAACGACCTGCCGCTGCAAAGTAGAGGTGCGCAGCGTTTCTACCTGCTCTTGCTTGGCGCCTTCGTGCTCTTTTACCCGGTCCTTGATCCCTTCTTATTCGGCTCAGGCACCGATGGCCGGCTGTCCGGCTATGGGGACGCGGGCTACTACGTGATCCTGGCGCTGGGCCTCAACATCGTGGTCGGCTTTGCGGGACTGCTGGACCTGGGCTATGTGGCTTTCTTTGCGATTGGAGCCTATTCCTGGGCGATCGTTGGCTCGCCACAGCTTGGGCGTTTAATCGGGGTTCAAATCGATCCGAACCTGTGGCCCTGGCTCTTCTGGCCGATGTTGCTGGGGGCTGCCCTGATCGCAGCATTGTGGGGTGTGGTTCTGGGCGCGCCGACGCTGCGCCTGCGGGGTGACTACCTGGCAATTGTCACGCTCGGTTTCGGTGAGATCATTCCAATTGTCTTTACTGAGATGGATAAGTACACCAACGGGCCCAATGGCCTTGTCAACGTGAGCGCTCCAGGGTTCCCCGGTGTCGACTGGTCCACTTCAATCCCGTTCTACTATCTGATCCTGGCTCTGATTGTGCTGGTGATCTTTGCAAATATTCGCCTGCGCGATTCGCGTCTGGGGCGCGCCTGGATCGCCATCCGCGAGGATGAGGTTGCGGCGGCGTCGTCGGGGATCAACCTTGTCAATACGAAGCTGTTTGCCTTCGGTGCCGGGGCCTTCTTTTCAGGGGTGGCAGGCGCATATCACTCGGCCAAGCTCGGAGGTATCTCCTCTGATGCCTTTAGCTTTGGCGATTCGGTGCTCTACCTGTCTATGGTGGTGATCGGCGGCCTGGGAAGTATTCCCGGTGTCATCGTCGGCGCGCTAGCAGTCTACGCGCTCAACCAATTTGTCGTGGCGCAGCTTGATACTATCGGCACCGATTCCACCAGTTTCCTGCATCCGATCTATACCGTGATTACCCAGTTGATCCCTGGCTTCACCTTCGGCAATATCCGCAACCTGATCTTTGGCGTGATTCTTGTGTCGATTATGATCTTCCGCCCCGAAGGCTTGATTCCCAGCGCACGCAGGCGGCGCGAACTGCATCATTCGACAGACGATGGCGTTGAGATGGGTGCCCTGGATGTGATACCGGGAGCACCAGGATTTGAAACTGAAGTGGGGGTTGACCAGTTATAACAGCAGCCAGGAGTAAGCTATGAGCAGTACACATGGAGAGACGCCCCTGCTGGATGTGAGCCAGGTCACCAAGAACTTTGGCGGCCTGGCGGCAGTGCAGGATGTTGATTTGCAGATCTGGCCCAGAGAGATCATCAGCGTCATCGGCCCCAACGGTGCCGGAAAAACCACGCTCTTTAATCTGATCACCGGCATCTATCGCCCAACCGCGGGGACCATTCACCTGGAGGGCCGGCCACTGGCGAAGCTCAGTCCCGACCAGGTGGTGAAGCGAGGCATCACGCGCACCTTCCAGAATATCCGCCTCTTCAATAATATGACCGTGCTGGAGAATGTGCTGGTAGGGCAGCATACACAGCTCAAAGCCAATGTGCTTGGCTCACTCTTCCGCACCC
>JBDTHH010000703.1:0-5671 GCA_039937055.1 Ktedonobacteraceae bacterium
ACTGGCGAGGCAAGCCACGCCCTACGAATGAAGCTGCGCCGTCCACGATTACGAAATAGCCGGCACTACTGCTGTCGCTCTACTGCTGCGCTCGGCGCGCTCTTTGATACCGCGCAGCATCTTACGCGTCATCAGAAAATCTCCCGGATCAAAGAGCAAGTAGTAGATAATCTCCCGCAGGTGAGGCTTGAAGTCTACTCGCTGGCGCACAAACAGGCGTGTGTGCTCCGCATCAAGAGGCAACAGCACACAGGCAGTGCTCATATCCGCGCCGGTCCCCGTCTCTGAAGCGGTATGCAGCGCCATGACCAGAGATTGGTCAGGCTTGACCTCTGTAACGGTGAAACCACCGCCGGGGCCGGTCGGGATGATATCCCCCACCTTGATGTTTTGTAGTTCTGCGATGATGTACGTGGCGCTGGGCATGCCGCCATTGTCGAGGCGATCATACGTGTACCAGCCGCCGCGCCTGTACCCCATCTGTACTAGCCAGGGCCAGATCATGGCCGGCGGCGCCTCAATAGTAATCGCGCGCGTGGTTTCGAGCCGTGGATGATGCACCTGCTCATCACCAGGCATACTCTGGCGCCTCTCCGCGCCGGTCACTCCCCAATGCAGATACCAGCGGCGCACAAGCAATAAATAGACCGGTAATACAAGGACTCCCAGGCTTATCAGCCCCGCACGTAGCACTTTCAACATTGCGGTACTCCATTCCTTGCCAGGCTATCAATACTCTCTCAAGACTGTATTGTAACATGTTTCAAAAGAATGGAGCACGTTTGGCAACCTTTATATCGCCTGTCGCACCGCCGCATCCACCCCATCTGCTACACATATATCGTCGGCCCGCAAGTAATAGAGGAATGCTCTCATTGCAGTTCGCAGTGCGTCCAGCATTTCGGCATCGGGGGTGACATCCGGCTCCCACCACCAGCGCGAGATCGTCCAGGTGCCGCGCTCCAGCCGCGAGTCGAGGCGCGCGATAAAGCGGTCACCGTAGAGGACGGGCAGCACGTAGTAGCCCCACTTGCGCGCCTTCTCGGGCTTGTAGACCTCCCACAGGTAATCGCAGTCGAAGAGTTGCAGGACGCCTTTACGGTCCCACATAAAGCTATCGAGCGGGGCCAGGAAAATGACGCGCGGCGCTGGCAGCGGCTCGTCGAGTAGCTTGAGCGTATCGCTGAGCGTGTAATAGGGCCACTTCTTCTCGCCTATCTGCACAGCCGTCAGCACACCCGCTTCGACGAGTTGAGCAATCGCCAGCCTGCGCTGCTTAGCATCTCCGCAACTGCTCCAGATGCAGGCCTCGGCACTGGCGCGCAGCAGACCCGTAGCCCGGTAGCGCTGCGTCATGATCCAGCGATAATAGGCGGCCTCGTCCACCAACGGCGCCGCGCTGAAGTGTTCGGCGGGAATGACGCGCTCCGGCCGGTCATAATAGTGGCGCCCGTTCTTGCGATGATGCGTGACCAGCAGCCCACACGCCCATAACGAGCGTAAAATCCGTTTGGCAACAGTGGAACCAGCCCACGAATGCCCGCTACCAGCATACGCCTGTTTCTCGAACTCAAGCGATGAGAGCGGCCCGCGCGCGTCAATGGCCGCCAGGATCCCCGCTACACTCCCAGCCCCGTTCTCCAGAATCTCGCGATCATGGTACGGACGATGCTTCTCGCGAGTCAACGCGCGCAGGGGCCAGTCAGCGACCGAAACGAGGCAGGCTTGCTTATCCCAGGCGTCGTAGGCCAGCCGATCGCTATATGCCAGTTGCTGCCAATCATCAACCTGGTACCCTGGCACGCGCGCCTGCAAGACCAGATCGGGATTGCGCCCCACCGGGTTCAGCGGGTCATACTGAATCGTCCTCAGCCGCTCAAGCACCCCCAACATAGCGGTCTGCGTGAAATGATAGCGCACAAGCAAATGCCGCGCCTGCTCACGCGAGATAGATATCATCATAATGCCTCACTGATAAAAGTCTCATTCAACGCAACCTATTTCGTGTACGAGTGTCGCTTCGGCTCCCCTTGCCCACCAATGATGAGCTGCTCCAATCCTGCATAGCCGGTCTGCACCTTCTTGAGCAATGTGGGCTTATCCATACGCTCCACCGCCATTACAGTTTCCTTTCATGTGTGCTACCTTTCCTCCGAGCTTACCACAGAAGCAGGTCATAATACGCCCTGTTTCACCCATTTTTCATTAGTAAGTCTGTCCCACCCTGCACACACATTCTATGTTACCTATTTTAATAAGGTGCGTTCTAATAATTAAGAGATTATATTTAGATATTATCTCTACTAGTTGACAATAAATAAAATATTATTCTCGTAACGAGGAAATATTTTGTAGGGGAAAGTGAAGGGCATGATGAGACAACAACCACCGGAGTATGGCCAACCATACGAGCAACCACCATCGCAATATTATGGTCAAACGCCTCAGTCGCAGTACAACCAGCCATGGCATCCACCGCTGTATCAACCACCGCAAAAGAAGCGATCGCGCCTCTGGCTCTGGATAGTTCTGGGGGTGGTTGGCGTTCTGCTTCTTGGCTGCATCGGCATCTCTACCCTGGTAGGGGCGGCCGCTACGAGTACGACTGGCACCATCAGCACTCTATCCACACATACAACTGGTACGCTGAGCACCATACCCACGACGACGCCAGCGCCATCAAGCACGACACCAGATGGCTCTCAGGTCGCGAAGGTCGGCCAGACTATCACCCTGGACGATGTGGCAACGACCTTGATGTCGGTCAAGATGTTGGCCGCCGATGAGTTTGTCAAGCCCAAGCCAGGCAACGAATTTATAGTCGTGCATGTTAAAATTGTGAACAATAGCCCTGATGAGCAAGACTATAATCCCTTTGATTTCCATGCACGCTCAGGCAACGGCAATATTACTGATGAGGAATTTATGCCGCCCTCATCGTATACAAGCAACAACTCGCTCAATAGTGGCAAGCTCTCATCAGGTGGTACGGTTGAAGGCGATATTGTGTTCCAGGTTCCAAAGAATGACCACCAGGCGCAACTTACCTGGCAGCCGAGCTTCTTTGGCAACGCAGGTGACAACAGGTGGAACCTGGGGTTATAGCTGGCACGCCAGGAGACCTTGAACAAAACACCTGACCACACGCCTCAACTTCTCACCCATAATGGTAGCAGAAGTGACAAGGGCAGCATTTCTTCGTCCATAAAAGTGGAGGGGTATGGATAGTACAATTGAGAACATGTACTCCATATCGGGAGAGGAGGTGGTCAGGTGGATGTAGAAGAATATCTCCGAAAACTGCGCGCCGTTCATGATACGGTAGAGGCCTTGCAGGGAGAGGTGACTCTTCAAGAGACAGATGTGGCACTCACATGGGCGAATCTATTGCTCGAACAGACAATTCGGGCTTTGCCGAGCCCAGAGATCGAAATGTGTATGAATAGGATACTCGATATTGCTCAGCAGGTGCTGGGATGCGCGTTTGAGTATCATGAACTGGCTCATCTGTTACTGAAGAAGCGTCAAGAACTGGGTCTTGAAGAATGTCCTACCTTGTTTGCCCTTATGGTCCCGCTGAGACCTTAAGGCAAGAACGCGCAGAAAGATAGCACAGCCGTATAAACTACATAGATAGTTTGCCGATTTCTCTACCATAAAGATATGGTTCTAAGACCCGCAAGAGATTGCCAACATCAAGCTAGCAATCTCTTGCGGGTCTATTTTCTGCTAATAACGAGTCTGGCGCTATTCAGAAACGTACCGATGCATACTGAAGTAGTTTTCTCAACAATTGACAAACTCACAAATCAGGTTATAATATGTCCTGATTACGAACAAAACTTTTGTGAGAGGGGCGAGTATGTACTTCCCAACGACACGGGTGCTAACGGTCCTGGAACTCTTACAATCGCGCCAGCAGATAAGCGGGCCTGAGCTGGCAGAGCGCCTGGAGGTGAACACGCGTACCGTGCGCCGCTATATCACGATGCTGCAAGATCTGGGCATCCCGGTCGAGGCTGAGCGCGGGCGGCATGGCGCCTATCGCTTGCGGCCTGGCTTCAAACTGCCGCCGCTGATGTTCACAGAGGACGAGGCCCTGGCCCTCACGCTGGGCCTGCTGGTAGCGCGTAAGCTGGACCTGACGGTAGCGGTGCCCGCCGTTGAGGGCGCGCTTGCCAAGATCGAGCGTGTGCTGCCAACCGCCTTGCGCGAACGGGTGCAGGCAGTACAGGAGACGCTGGCCCTTGATTTCCCACACACCGGCAAGACGCCGCCCGCCGAAGTCGTCGTCACCCTGAGCGAGGCCGCACAGCAGGGGAGGCGCGCCTGGCTGCACTACCAGTCATGGTCGGGTGAAGTAACCGAGCGCGCCGTCGATCTCTACGGCCTGGTCTACCGTTCAGGCTTCTGGTACGCCGTCGGCTTCTGCCACCTGCGTGAGGGCATTCGCGTCTTCCGGCTGGACCGCCTGCTGCACGTCGAGAAGCGCCCCCAGGTTTACACCCGCCCCACCGACTTCGATTGTCTGGCCTATGTGGCCCGCTCCATCCCTATGACTCCTGCCCGCTGGCTGGTTGATGTGCTCCTGTTGGAGACAACACTGGAGCAAGCTCAACAGATGGTCCCGCCAGCTATGGCCATCCTCGAACAGACCCCCGACGGCGTAGTCTTCCGCTGCTACGCCAACCACCTGGATTGGGTGGCCTACGTGCTGGCAGGCATCGGTTGCCGGCTGGTTATCCGCGAGCCCTCCGAATTGCGCACCGCCCTGCAGCACCTCGCAGAACACATTGCCCAACTCGTAAATCCGTAGGGGTAGGGCCTAAGGGTTCTCCGCTTCAGGAGGGAGCGCTTTTGCCTGAAAAAAGGAGACGCCACCTGATGCCACGATAATGAGCGCAAGCGCAATGAGGGCGCGGAGACTGGTTGTCTCTCTCAACACGACAAAGCCGACGAGCGCTGCGATAGCTGGCTCCAGGCTCATCAGCACACCGAACACGCCGGCAGGCAGTCGTCTGAGCGCCTCAAGTTCCAGCGAAAAGGGGATGACGGTAGAAAGCACGGCCACGCCGACCCCTATCAGCAACACTTTAGGCGTCAATAACGCCGCACCCCCGCTCGCCACCCCCAGAGGAATAAGCGCGAGGGCCGCGACGAGCATACCCAGCGCCAATCCTGTTCCTCCCTGGAAGGCACGCCCAACGCGCACGTTCAGGAGAATGTATGACGCCCATAAAGCCCCGGCCAGCAGCGCGCAGACCACTCCTAACAGATCAATCTGTGCGTTTCCAAAGGGCGCCAGCAAAACTACTCCAACTGCCGCAAGCGCTGCCCACAAGAAATCGCGTCGCCGGCGCGATGCCGCCACCGCGACTCCCAACGGTCCCACAAATTCTAGCGTGACCGCGATTCCCAGCGGGATGCGGGCGATGGCAGCATAGAAAAGGGCGTTCATTCCGGCAATAGTCAGTCCAAAGAGCAGCACCAGGACGTAGTCGGAGCGACTGTGTTCCTGGCGCTGCAAACGCGGGCGCCAGAGAAGCATGAATATGATAGCCGCAAACGTAACGCGTAAGAACACGGTGCCGCTCGAACCAACCGCCTGAAACAGGCTTTTCGCGAAGGCCGCGCCAAACTGCACCGAGAGCATCGCCAGGATGATCAGGAC
>JBDTHH010000704.1:0-3381 GCA_039937055.1 Ktedonobacteraceae bacterium
GACAGGGTGGTTCCAGATGACTGGCGAGGCAAGCCACGCCCTACGGGACGACGGATCTCTGCCGCTGTATGCATCAATATAATAGAAGGAGCCTCTTCTCCCATGAAAGCCTTTGACCTTGCCCAGCTTATAGCTGAGCGCAGCGAATCAGGGAACCTGTATCTCGAATTCCTCAGCGTCCCTTCGCTCAGTGTTGGCCTGTATCAACTCCCGGCAGGTGGGACCGATCCACAGGAGCCGCATACCGAAGATGAGGTCTACTACATCGTCAGTGGCCGCGCATCCATCCAGGTTGGCACGGAGCAGCGCCCGGTTGAGACAGGGTCGGTGGTGTTCGTGAGCGCAAACGTTGAGCATCGTTTCCATACGATTACCCAGGATCTGACCGTACTCGTCTTCTTTGCCCCCGCCGAGTATACGCTCGCGCACGAGAGCCACAAAAGCTAGGGCGCCGGTCAAGAAATCAGGCAGCGACCTGAAACTCTGTCGAAAACACTTGAGAAGGGGCAAGAACATGCAGATTGTGGACGACGGCGCACCGACGCAGATCGAAGAGATTTTTGCGCACTCCCCGATAACGAGTGCGGCGGCCTTGCCACTGACCCACATGAGCAAGGGTATGCTCGACGACCACCCGTTCGCGCAGTTTGGCCCGTCCTTGTGATGTCTGCTGGCGTTGGCGTAACTCGATAAGCAAGGCTTCATCGGGATGAATACTCACACCGCGTCCTTTGACACTCGTCGTACATTGCGTTTTCAAGGGACACTGCGCGCAGGTCTCCTTCTGCTCGAATGAGGCCAGTGTCCAGATCATGAAGCAATGGCGTTTGTATCCATCTACACGTACACTGCATAGAGCGCTGCCAGTTCTTCTTGAAAAGCATCATCAAAGAGTTCATGGCGGTGATATCGGAGAAAAACAAACAACTCCGCCCGTTTGATGCGTAGGATGATTGTTTGCTCAGTGGGCGATGGTTCAACCGGAGGATGCCAGAACGAGGGGCGCATGGAACACTCCTTTGTTCATCTTTTCTTGCGTAAGAACAGTACGGTTTCCCGGAGAGGGGCGATTGTTGTCTCCTGGGCAAGAAACGACAATCGCTCACCAAAAGATGAATGCTCCTTTTCCATTGAGACCTTCTTTATCGATGGGGAGGGGCAAACAATGCAGCTCCCTCAGCGAACCCATAAAAATACCTTTTCATGGGTTCAGAGGTGCCGTGTTCGTGCAATTCAGAGGCCATGTGGCTCACCAAGCCCATCGTTGCAAGCATCGCATTGTGTCCAATGCTGACACGCGCGACGCCTAGTTGGAACAGCGAACGCGCGGACGGCCCATCAGGGAGGGCAAGGAGATTGAGGGGAGCAGGGATCTCTCGCACCAGGGTCTGGATGCTTGCCGGATCGAGGACCAGCGGTACAAAAATGCTATCTGCTCCTGCCTGAAAATAGGCTCTGCCACGATGGATCGTTTCTTCCAGACGAGCTTGCCCCTCGCCAACCTGTGCCAGGTAAGTGTCCGTTCGAGCGTTGATAACCAGGGAAAAGTTCATCCGTTGAGCGGCCTCACGCGCGGCTGCAATCCGCTCTATCTGTACCTCGACAGGATAGAGCGGGCTTGTTGGATCGCCCGTGTTATCCTCGATGTCTTTAGAGAACCATAGGTCACTATCCTACCTCTTGCAGTGAGCAATGTCTGGCATCTTTCGGCCATGACCATTTGTTCTCATTCACGCCTCATCCTCCGCGCGCTCTTGCAACCGATGGCATCTTCCCATATGGTCATGGCCGAAAACCGCTAGCATCCTTGGGAAGTGTTGTCGTATGATAAGCTTCATGGAAACACCACATATCTCTGCCAAATTTGATCTGTGTTATCGTGCGCTCTGTAGGCGAGACCCTCGTTTCGATGGACGCTTCTTTATTGGGATCACGACGACAAATGAATTCCCCAGGTAATCGAGCCAGTTGCAATCTCAGGAAGGGATAGAATAAAGGTAATAAGGACTTTCTTGATGAATACATTTAATGACGCCGAAAGACACGAACTCTTGCAAAATCAAGAGACAAGGATGCAAAAGGACACAAAGCGGAAAATAGATCCGTTGGCGGAGATTTCGCTGCGACCTCTGCCGTTTTTGGCCCTGCTGGCAATAGTTGTCCCAGCTTATAGGATGTTCAGATGGGCTTTAACGTCGTCGCTGGTCTAAAAACGCAAGAGGAGTTCTGGACGAGCCTTCGAGAAATCGGTCAACAGGCATTTCTGGATGCGCTGGATTATATTGGCCTGGATAGCTACCCTGATGTCTTTTTCCCGGTCGAGCTAACTGATTTGCCTGCTATGTTGGTCAAAATGCTCAGTATTACCCGCACTATCCATCTGGCAGCGGCCGGCATTGCGCCCTCTGTTCCCTTGCATATTGCTGAGAACGGATGGGCTACCGGTCCTGAACGGTCCTATGAGCGTCAGGCCGAGGTGCTCGAAACGATCATTCGTACAATCTACGCGCAGCAAGATGCCTTTCACGTCACGCACTATGAGCTGTTCATGCTGCGCGACGTAGAAAGTAGCAATCTTGCTCCCTTTTTCCAGTTTGGAATCTTGCGCGATGACTACATTCCCAAGCCTGCCTTTGAGCGCTATCGCCGCCTCATCGCCGAATTGGGTACGTGTGTGAACGGCTCTTGAGATAGGTAACACTTTTATCAGGACATCAAGCTGGAGAGTGGCCGTAGGAGATACTTGTTGCCCCAGTTGCCATGTGCCGATCGGCTAGATAATGAGATCTCAGTCTCTACGTCGTTCTTCGGCCGAAATATGAGACATGCCACGCGCTTTCTTCAACAGTTCTAGCCGTCACCTATGCCAGGAGCATACAAAACTCCTTCACTCAGCAGCCTGTGTTTGCTATGCTGTAATCAGACGACAGATCAGGAGTTGTGAGCAAGAAAGGCGATTTGAAACATGAAGATAGCGGCACTCTATGATATTCATGGCAATCTGCCGGCGCTGAATGCGGTGCTGGAGGAGCTTGAGGGCGTGCAACCTGACGTGATCGTGGTTGGCGGAGATATTATTTCTGGTCCTATGCCCAGACAGACGCTGGATCGTCTAACTCAGCTTGGTGATCGGGTACGCTACATTCGAGGCAATGGCGATCGTGAGGTGGTTGCAGCATTCGATGGCCTGCCATCGGCTTCCGGAATGCCAGAGGAGGTACGCGAGGTGCAGCGCTGGACCGCCAGGCAGTTAGAGCGGTCGCAACGCGATTTCCTGGCGCAGTTGCCAGAGCACATCACGCTCCATGTTGAGGGTCTGGGAGATGTCCTGTTCTGTCATGCCACACCGCGCAACGACGAGGAGATCTTTACGCCGATCAC
>JBDTHH010000705.1:0-4835 GCA_039937055.1 Ktedonobacteraceae bacterium
CTATGCCAGACCTTGTTCCTGCGCCCCTCTCGCACCTGCTCAAGCGGGCCTATCATGAGCCGGCGCGCCAGCAGACGATCTACGATCTGCCGTTGAAGGAGATGTATCGTGGCACCCCCGGTATGGATTTCAGCGTACATTTTCACGGTTTGCCGGCCGGCACGCCGCTCGGTCCCGCCGCCGGACCGCAGGATCAGCTTGCCCAGAACATCGTGCTGGCCTGGCTCGGTGGCTCGCGCATCATCGAACTGAAGACTGTGCAGATCCTCGACGAACTGGTCATCAACCGGCCCTGCATCGACGCCACCAATATCGGCTTCAACATCGAGTGGTCCCAGGAACTCAAGCTGCACGAGTCGCTGCTGGAATATGCCAAGGCCTCTATGATCATCGATATCCTGCGTGCAGAGAACGCTCTGGGTGTGCCAGATGTGGCGGCGTTGCCTGCCGATTTCTATGCCACCGTCTACGACCTCAGCGTGGGCTACGACCTCAAGGGCATCGAAAGCCAGGCCGTCACGGGCTTTATCCGGCAGATCAAGGACGCCGGGCAGCTCGTGGAGCAGTTGCGGCCGCAGATCCCTGCCGAGTACGCGCGCTATCGCGACTATGCCTTCCGCACCGACCTTGTGAAGACCGCCACGCTCTCGACCTTCCACGGCTGCCCCAAAGACGAGATCGAGCGTATCTGCCGCTACCTGCTGGCGGAGATGGGCCTGCACACGATCATCAAGCTCAACCCGGTGCAGCTTGGCCAGGAGAAGCTGGAGCACCTGCTTTATGAGCGCCTGGGCTACCGGCACCTCAAGGTCAACCAGAAGGCCTACGATAGCGGGCTGAGCCTGCAAGAGGCGCTGGAGATCGTCGAGCGCCTGGAGCCTGTGGCGCAGGAGCATGGTCTGGACATCGGCGTGAAGTTCAGCAACACGCTGGAGGTCTACAACAGCCTGGGGCGCCTGCCCGACGAGGTGATGTATCTCTCCGGCCCGCCGCTGCACGCGATCGCCGTGGCCCTGCTGGCCGAGTGGCGCGCTGTCGCCGGCACGCGCTACCCCATCTCCTTCGCCGCCGGCATCGAGCGGCGCAACTTCGCCAACGCCGTGGCTATGGGCCTGGCGCCGGTCACCGTCTGTACCGACCTGCTCAAACCGAAGGGCTACGCTCGCCAGGAGGGCTACCTGAAGGACCTGGAGAGCGCCATGCGCAAGGTGGATGCGCACAGCATCAACGAGTATATCCTCAAGGCACGCGCGCAGGATCAGGGGGTCAGCGGCGACCTCGATCAGGCCATCGCGCGCAACACGGCCATCATCGCCGGGGAGACGGCCCAGGATGCGCGCTATGCCTGGGCGCAGAACAGCAAGGAGCCGCGCAAGATCAACAGTCACCTCTACACCTTTGACTGTATCTCCTGCGATAAGTGCGTGCCCGTCTGCCCCAACGATGCCAACTTCGTGTTTGAGGTCGAGCCGGCGCGCTTCGAGTATCGCGACTACCGTCTGACGCGCGGCGTGCTGCTGCCCGACGAGCGGCACGAGTTCTTTATCGAGCAGGCGCACCAGCTCGCCAACTTCGCCGACTTCTGCAACGAATGCGGCAACTGCGATACCTTCTGCCCCGAATACGGTGGTCCCTTCATCGAGAAGCCAGGCTTCTTCGGCTCGCGCGCCGCCTGGGAGGGCCGTCCCAACCACGATGGCTTCTATGTCGAGCGCGAAGAGACCACAGAGCGCCTGGTGGGACGCATCAAGGGCCAGACCTACTCGCTGGAGGTGCAGCGCGACGGCGACAGCGCGCTCTTCGATGACGGCGTGGCGCAACTGACGATCCAGCCCTCGACGGATAAGCTGCTCACCTGGGAGGTACGCGACCCCGCGCTGGCCCGGCCCGATCCCGCACGCGAGCCGTACGCTCACCAGCCCGATCACGTGGTCTCGATGGTCAACTATTACCGCATGCAGGCGCTGCTGCGCGGCGTGCTGGATACCAGGCGCGCGCACTATGTGAACGCGCCGTATTTGTAGTGCTCTGACCACCCTCATGTGACAAGGGAGGAGGCGCTTCCCTCGTCCGCGTAGGGATCCGGCTTGCCGCATCCGTGTCTCAGGCCCTTGGGCCTGGGCGGCTCTCCCGCCCTCGCACGCGAGGCCGCCCACACGGATGCGGCAAGCCGGATCCCTACGCGGACAGGGGCGGCTCACCTATCACATGAAGGCGGTCGGAGCAGTAGTGAGTGGACACTTAAAGGGGTGATTGCGTTATGCCTTTTGTCGAACATGGAGATGCGCGGGTCTGGTACAGCGACCAGGGTCAGGGCCCGGCTGTCCTGCTGATTCACGGCGGAATTTTTGATCCTATGAATGGCGAGCGTTTCTGGGTGCAGCCCGGCATTGCACCAGACCTGGTAGCGGCGGGGTACCGGGTGCTGACGCCAGACCGGCGTTTTTGTGGGGGGCAAACATCGGCGCTTTTTGGAGTCTACACATGGAACGATGAAGCCGCTGATTTCGTGGCTGTGCTGCGTGACGCCGGTGTGGAGCGGGCACATATTGTTGCCGGCTCGAACGGCTGCTCGGCGGCCATACGCTTCGGCCTGCGCGAAGCTGTACGCGTGAGTTCGTTGTTGCTCTGCTGGCCCGCTGCGCGTGATGATGACGATGAGGTGCTTTTCGCACGCACGGCAGACTTCGTGGAGCAGGTGGGGACGCAGGCCTATCTCGACACGCTGCGCGAGCAGGGCGTGCCAGGCCCCAACGAGGAGCGACCCGGGCTCCTCTGGGGCGTGGCTTTATTGCGTGATGAACGCCTGGCAGCCTCTTTTGCTGCCTGCCAGCCGCAAGAAGCAGAGCGCATCATCCAGGAGACGGGCAGGGCGATTATGACGGGCGATCTTATGCGCGGGGTCTCGACCGGGGATGCCAGGGCGCTGGGAGATCAGGGATTTCCGGCCATGGTCATGCCTGCCGAGCCAGACAACTCCGTTCATCCGCACGCGCTGGCCGCCACGCTGGCCGCTCACATCCCAGGTGCGCGGCAGGTGAAAGGCTTTCCGGAGAGTCCCAGACCCGGCTTCCCAGCCGTGCGGGCCGAATTTTGTACATTGTTAAGCGTCCTGCTGGGGCGCTAGCACAATAATTGGAGATTGATATGAACTTACAAGAGGCTCAACGGGCTGTGCAGCAGGAACTGGCGCAGCACCACGAGGCGATGATCCAGTTCCTACGCGACATCGTGGCCATCCCCAGTTTCGATAGTCAGATCGGGCCGGTGGGCGATGCTATTGGGGCGCGTATGCGCGAACTGGGTTTCGACGAGGTGCGGCGCGACTCGATGGGCAACCTGCTGGGGCGCATCGGCGACGGCCCGCGTATCCTGCTCTACGACAGCCATATCGATACCGTTGGCGTGGCGGACCCGGCGCAATGGGAGTGGGACCCCTTCAAGGGCAAGGTCGAGAACGGTATTATCTATGGGCTTGGCGCCGGCGACGAGAAGTGTTCGACGCCGCCGATGATCTACGCCATGGCGGCGCTCAAGAAGCTGGGCCTGGCTAAAGACTGGACGCTCTACTATTTCGGGAACATGGAGGAGTGGTGCGACGGCATCTCCGGGAACGCGCTGGTCGAGCATGAAGGCATCCGCCCCGATTACGTCGTGGTGGGCGAATCGACCAACATGGAGATCTATCGCGGTCATCGTGGGCGCACGGAGGTCAGCGTGACCTTCAAGGGACGCAGTTGTCACGCCAGCGCGCCCGAACGCGGCGATAACGCGCTCTACAAGGCCATCCCCTTTATCCAGGGCGTCGAGCGGCTGCACCAGGAACTCCGGTCGCGTCCAGACCCCTTCCTGGGTCCTGGCTCTATCACCGTCACCAGCGCCAGCACGCACAGCGTCTCGCTCAATGCCGTGCCCGACGAGTGCAGCATCTACCTTGACCGGCGCATGCATCCGGCCGAGACCAGGGAGATCGTGCTAAACGAACTGCGCGCCCTGCCCAATGCCGAGCAGGCGGAGATCGTGGTGCCCATGTACGAGGAGCCGAGCTATACGGGCTTCGTCTTCCCTGTGGAGAAGATCTTCCCGGCCTGGGCGCTGCCTGAAGAGCACGCTTATGTGCAGGCCGGCAAGGCCACCTTCGAGAGCTGCTATGGACGTCCGGCAAAGACCAGCAAGTGGGTTTTTTCTACCAATGCTACCTACTGGATGGGCAAGGCTGGCATCCCGGCCATCGGCTTCGGCCCCGGAGAAGAGCACTGGGCGCACACCACCCTGGACCAGGTGCCGGCCGCCGAAGTTGTGCAGTGCGCCGATTTTTACGCTATGCTGCCGCTGTTTCTGGAGCAGACGCTATGACAAAGCTCGCCGTAATCGCCATTGGCGGCAACTCGCTGATCAAAGACGAGGCCCATAAAAGCGTCCCTGACCAGTTCAACGCTGTGCGCGAGACCGCAATGCATATAGCCGGAATGATCGCCCAGGGCTGGAACGTGGTGGTCACGCACGGCAATGGGCCGCAGGTTGGTTTCATCCTGCTGCGCTCGGAGCTTTCCAGTGCCGCGCTGCACACTGTGCCGCTCGATTCCTGTGGGGCAGATACGCAGGGCGCTATTGGCTACATGATTCAGCAGGCGCTGCACAACGAGTTCTTGCGGCGCGACATCCAGCGGCAGTGCGTGACCGTAGTGACACAGGTGCTGGTGGATAAAGACGATCCGGCTATGAGCAATCCCAGCAAGCCCATCGGCTCCTTTTATAGCGTGCAGGAGGCACAGGACAGGATGGCGCGCGAACACTGGGCGATGGTCGAGGACGCGGGTCGTGGCTGGCGGCGT
>JBDTHH010000706.1:0-3476 GCA_039937055.1 Ktedonobacteraceae bacterium
CTGCGGGAAGACACCACTCAGCAGGGTTCCAAGCCCGAGGAGCAGCAGGACAAAGCGCAACCCCAGCGGCTCCATGTGGAGCGGCTTGTCCGGCGAAGAACGCAGGTACATCGGTTCGAGCACACGCACATAGTAGAAGAGCGAGACCGCCACGTTCACCAGCATGACAATCGCCAGCCAGGCCCAACCCGCGCCGAGCGCCGCCCCGAAGAGGTAGGTCTTGCCGATGAAGCCCCCGAACGGTGGGAAGCCCGCCAATGAGAGCAGGCAGATCGCCAGCACAGCAGCCGACAGGGGCAGACGCCTGCCAAGCCCTGCCAGTTTTGCTATATCGTCTGATTTCAGGTGCCGCTCGATGGCATCAGCGGCGAGAAATGCCCCCAGGTTCATACAGAGATAGATCGCGGTATACAGCAGCGCGCCGGGAATCGCCAGGGGGCTACGCTCTGCCGCCGCGATCCCCACGAGGATATAGCCAACCTGCGCGATCGAGGAGTAGGCCAGGAGACGTTTCAAACTGGTCTGGCGCAGGGCAAAAATATTGCCCACCGTCATCGTGACGGCGGCCATGATGGCCATGATCTCTGCCCAATGTCCGAGATTGCCTGGAAAGGCCACCACGAGGGTACGCAGCAGAACGGCCAGCCCTGCGGCTTTCGGGCCAACCGACAAAAATCCCGCGATGGGTGTAGGCGCGCCCTGATAGGTGTCGGGCGCCCAGGTATGGAAGGGGACCAGCGTCACCTCGAAACCGTAGCCTGCGAGAACGAGCAGGAAGGCCGCAATGCTGGTGACCACGGGCATCGCGGGAAGTTTGGTGGCCATCTCTGTCAGTCGTAATGTGCCGGTCAGCCCAAAAAGGAGGACCATGCCATAGATCATCACCGCTCCCACTGCCGAAGAGAAGAGGAACATCTTGAAGGCTGCCTCTGTCGCCGAACGATGCTCTTTGGCAATCCCGACCAGGATGTAGGAGCCGACCGTGACCAGTTGGATGAAGAGCGCGATCAGCGCGAGGTCCTGGCTAGCTGCCAACCCCATCATGCCCAGGCAGACGATCAACAGTAAGGCCGGCACCTCGCCTTCGTGCGGACGACCGCGAAAGTGACTCTGTGTGGCAAGCAGCATACAGGCGGTTGCTGCGACGGCAAAAAGTTTGAAGAAAACGGCAAACTGGTCAACGGCGTAGGTCCCGAGAAAAATGGGCTGCGCGGTAAAAAAGAGCATGCGCGCGCTTTCCAGGGCGACGATGACGAGTCCAGCGAGCGCAATCCATGTGGTGATAGACTTCCGTGCGGGCGGTAAAAATGGGCCAAGCGGGAGCAGCAGGAGAATCAGTCCCGCGATGGTGAGTTCAGGCACGAGGGCCCACAATTCCATACCCATTCCGCCTTGCGTTCCTCCCATATGTTCACCAGCCTCTCAGCAGGATACCAGGCAGATTACTCCGCAACGCCGCATTCATGATCCCCACCAGTGGGCCAGGGAAGACTCCCAGCAGAAGAATGAACGCGACGAGCGGAAGGAGGACCATAACCTCGCGCCTCGACAGGCGCGGGAGTTTTGCCCATTCGAGAGAAACGGTGCCAAGTAACACGCGCTGCAAGGCCCAGAGAAACATGGCCGTGGTCACCAGAAGAGCCAGGAGCATGCCAAAGGCGGCCCACCGGTAGACGCCGAGCGTACCCAACAAAATCTGCACCTCCGCCGCAAAATGCGCCAGGGCTGGCAGCCCAAGCGAGGCAAACATCGCAAAGGCGAGCAAGGAGCCATAGAGAGGTAAGGCTGACCAGAGACCCGAAAGGCGAGAAATTTCCCGCGTCCCTGTACGGTCCGCGAGCATGCCGACCAGGAAGAAGAGCATGCCCGTCACGAGCCCGTGTGCCACCAGTTGATAGCTTGCCCCGGTGGCCGCCGCCGCGCGGTCTGCGGGGCTGGCGGTAGCGGCGGCGGCTACCGCCACGCCGAGCAGGACGTAGCCCATATGGTTGACGCTCGTAAAGGCGACAAGGCGTTTGAGGTCAGATTGCGCCATAGCGACAGCCGCGCCGTAGATGGCTGAGACGACCGCAAGCGCGGCTATCGGGATAGCCCAGGCACTGAACGCGTCTGGCACGGTAGGGAGAGCGAGGCGCAGCAGACCATAGCCGCCCAGCTTCAACAGCAGACCCGCGAGGATCACGCTGCCCTCGGTCGGCGCGTCGGTGTGGGCATCGGGCAGCCAGGAATGGAGCGGAACCACCGGCAGCTTAATACCGAAACCGATCAGAAAACCGAGCAGCACGAGGAAGGCGCCCACTCCGGTACCTGCATAGGGATGCGCAGCAATGATGAGGGGCAGATCAAATGTGTGCGGGTTGGTGCCCAGATAGAGCGCCAGGATGGAGAGCAGCACCGCCAGGCTGCCAACTCGCGTATAGAGAAAGAACTTGAGGGCAGACTGAACACGCCTCTCATGGCCCCACAGCCCAATGATAAAGTACATGGGCACCAGGGCGATCTCGAAGAAGACATAGAAGAGCAGCACATCCATCGTGCTGAAGAACCCGACCAGGCCGGTCTCCATCACGAGAAAGAGCGCGAAATACTCGCGTGGGTACTGCTCCTGCTTCCAGGCATACACCAGTACCAGAAACGTCAACAGGACCGTCAGCAAGATCAAGGGCAGCGAAAGCCCATCAATACCAAGATGGTAACTCGAACCAAGCGCTGGAATCCAGCTTATTTGTTCCCCGAATTGCAGCGTTCCGCTCCTCCAATTGAAGAGAACCGCCAGAACGACGCCGAGGGCAAGTTCGACCCCTCCGGTGATTGCCGCGATCCAGCGCCAGGCCGCGCGGCCTGGTATGAGATAGAGCACGAGGATGCCAACCAGTGGAAGAAACGTTATCATCGAGAGCATGACACTCCCTCTCCCTTCATACTTCATCCCTGCACCGGCGCTTGCGCGCGAGAAGGGATGCCATGCGCGTCCTTCAGCGTAGAAATGTCGCCAGCACAGCGATGGCGAGCACGACCAGTCCCCAGGCGAGGGCCACGAGCAAGTAATTCTCAATACGACCAGTTTGCGCGACCCGCACTCGCTGACCAAGCGTGAGAAAGCCCTGACCAATATCCCGCACAGCCCCATCGAACCGCCGCACATCAAAACGGCCAGACGCTCGCACCGCGACAAGCGTTGCACTGGCAAGCGCGCCAGCAAACGCGTCGAACACCTGTCTCTCAATTCCGGCGCACACACGCGTAAAGACGAGGACGCCTTTGACAATCCCGCCGAGCGCCGTGTCAAATACCCGCCGGTCAAACGCGCCCAACCGTGCAACTATCCAGAATGAGAACTGCGTCAGCGCCTGGTAGAGAACCTTGAGACCAAACTCACCCGCGAGGAGCGGCGCAGCCCGGTTGAGAAGAGGCCAGGAAAGAGATGCAGGCCAGCGCTGTCTCGCCCATAACCCCGCAGCAACGCCGATCACCGC
>JBDTHH010000707.1:0-3164 GCA_039937055.1 Ktedonobacteraceae bacterium
ACATCGGTACCGAGCATTTACCGTTGGGGCTGGTACGCGAGGGGGGAGGATGTGGCGGCACAGGTGCTCCGTAATCTGAACGTCGACCTGGAATAGGCGCGTGCATCCTGTGGTGCTCAATGAACTGCCTACTTCCGCTATTGCTTCAACTGCGGCCAGGCGCTGCCCAGCGAAGCAGCGGAACAGCACGGGGAGGATTAAGCGTTTTATGGGGAAAGGTCTCCCAAAAACCAACCTCCTATGTAAAATGGGAGGTTGGTTTTTGGGAGAGGGGAATTTACCAGGCAGGGGCCCAGACGCCGAATTCGTTACCGTCGAGGTCGGTAAACTGCGCCCATTTACCCCAGGGTTCCGTGTTCAGCTCTTTGGAGATCGTGACGCCACGAGCCTTGAGCGTCTCGCAGGTGGCTTCTATGTTGTCGGTATGCAGGACGAAGCCGGTGAAGCCTGTCTTGTCGCCGCCACTCTGGCCGCGTAGACCAAGTATGATATGGGTCTGTGCTCCGGAGGGCGCGACTTCTAGCCAGCGCTCGGTTTCGCTCATGGGCTGGTCGTCGACCTTTTCAAAGCCCAGCTTGTTGACATAGAAGTCGAGGGCCTTGTCCTGGTTGCTGACGCCTACAGTAACGGTGCCGATTTTCGTGAACATATCTCTCTCCTTTTTGTTGATCACCAATAGCTGTGAATAGTATACCCGTCTGAACCCAGAAAAACTTCTCGGATCTTGCTCATTTGCCATAGTTGCCCTCTCCCCATTCACAACGACCAATCCTTTACGCCGTGCTGTATAATAAGACAAAGGCATTTCGTGTAGGGGCGCCGCTGGCCTGCGCCCTGCCGGGTCGTGTAGGGGCGCCGCTGGCCTGCGCCCTGCCGGGGGTAGAGACGATGGGGCATGATATCTTAGTGGATGGCTACAACGTCATCCGCCGCAACACCGCGTTTCGGGCGGCGGTGACGAAGAATATAGGCGTGGCGCGCGATTTGCTTGTCACGCAGCTTGTGAACCGTTACAAGCATACGCCGCACCAGGTGGTGGTCGTCTTCGATGGCGACTCCGTCAGCGAGCAGGTCTGCTATGACCGGCGCGTGCGCATCATCTATTCGCGCCACGGCGAGACTGCCGACAGCGTGATCGCGCGCCTGTCGGCCGAGGCGCGGGTGCTGGGGCGCGAGGTGGAGATGTATAGCGACGATGGAGAGGTGCGCCAGGCCGTCGCCAGCCAGGGCGGCGCTGTACGCACTACCGAACAGCTCACCGCGCAGTTGAACGCTGCCCCCCGCGATGTCGCGCGCCGCTCTCGCCACCGGCAGGCTATGCGCCTGCGCTACGGCCTCGATCCCAACTACGATCCCGACGCCGAACCCGAGCCACCCTCACGCCACCACAAAAAACGTAAAAAAGCCCGCCACTAGGTACGCTATGCTGTTTTCTCGCGTAATACTCTATCAAGCTTCAATTGACGGCATCAGGGCGCTCTCTGGGTCGCGTAGGGATTTGGCTTGCCGCATCCGTGTGAGGCGTCCCTTGGGGTGTCTGTGGGGCCTCCTGTCTGTCTGCGCACGCGAGGCTCCCCACGGACGCGGTATTTCGTGTAGGGGCGCCGCTGGGCTGCGCCCGGTCCCTACGCCGAGACGTCATCCTGATTGACTGTCTTCTTTACCAGCCGCAATCCCAGGACCTGTGTATAGAACGCCACGTTGCCGGGAGCATTGCTTGTTGCAACCGATCACTAACCGCTTCTACCTACTGATACGCTCGCTACACTCTTTTGGATCATATTTTACTAATAGCTATTGGACACGAACCAGCTATCTCATTTACTTGAGGCCCTCAAACCCATGTCCCGCTCTGCGCGCTCTGCACAATGGCCTCGATCACTTTCATGTTAGCAACCGCATCCTCAAGCGGTGTCGGCACGGACGTGTTATCGAGGATCGCCTGCGCGAAGAGGTCGCCCTGGAGCGTATACTGGTCGCAGATAGGCAGCGTGATTTCCTCGATCTTATCATCCTGTTGCAGCCAGATTTTGCAGTGTACGTCGGGCGGGGCATTGAAGGGGATCTCGATCTCAATCCGGCCCCGCGTGCCAAAGATGTTGACGCGTTGATACGACGTAAGCTGCGTCGAGCAGGTAAACGTGGAAGTTCCATTGCCGAAGTCCAGGATACCGGAGGCCAGGCGGTCAACATGCAGGCGCGGGTCATATTCCACAATGCCACACACGCGCCTGGGCTCGGCGCCAAAGATAAACCGCGCCACGGAGATCGTATAGCAGCCGATATCCAGCATTCCTCCGCCCCCTGTGCCAGCCATGCTGCGAATGTTGCCTGGGTCGTCAAGGTAATATGAGAAGAACGAGTGGACCGTCCGTAACGCGCCGATGCGCCCTTCGGCTACCAGCCGTTTAGCGAGCTGCCATTGCGGATGGTGCCGGTACATGAACGCCTCCATCACCTTCAAGTGCGGGTATTGACTGGCGGCGTCAACCAGTTCCTGCCCTTCGGCGGCGCTCAAGGCAACCGGTTTTTCGCACAGCACATGCTTGCCGGCTTGCAGCGCCTTGATCGACCAGGGGACATGCAAATTGTTGGGCAATGGATTATAGATTGCATCGATCTGCGGGTCGGCCAGCAGCTCCTCGTACGAACCATAGGCCTTCGGAATACCCAGCCGCCCAGCCACGGCCTGTGCCTTCGTGAGATCGCGTGAAGCCATAGCATCAACCTGGCAATATGTCCCGTGCTGCATAGCCGGAATAACCTTCTCGGTGCCGATAGCCGCCGTGCTTAGAACACCCCAACGAACTTTACGCATAATCCTACTCCCCTATTGAAAACACAACCAATCATACCAATACAGCTCGCTTATTTCTCACCAATGAGAGGCAAGCATCTCCATTATACGACCTGCGCCCCTCCATGAAATGGAGGGGCGCCGCTTCGGCTTCCTTGCCGCTATTTGCTATACTTCTAGATAGACAGATCACCATAAAGGAGCGCCACATGACCGACACAACGCACGTGGACAATACACATCCCGCCCAACCTTCTTCCCATGATTACGACCTGGCCATCGTCGGCGCCGGGATCGTCGGGCTGGCGACGGCGCGGGAGGCGTTGCTGCGGCGCCCAGGATTGCGCGTGGTGGTGCTCGAAAAGGC
>JBDTHH010000708.1:0-4126 GCA_039937055.1 Ktedonobacteraceae bacterium
CAGCGAGCCGGGCGCAACGGCGTGCGCTGGTTCCAGGGCCTGGGCGCGCGTCACGTTGAGCTGCTGCCACTCATCGACACAGCCTCCGCCAACGATCCCGCTATCGCCGCTCGCATCGGCCAGTCGCGCCTGCTCTATATGCTCGGCGGCTTCACAGGCTACCTGGGTCAGACGCTGGCGAACAGCGCGAGCTGGCGCGCAATGCTCGCCGCCTACGAAGCTGGCGCGCTCATTGCCGGCAGCAGCGCGGGAGCTATGGTGATGTGCCAGTACTACGTTGATCCCAACACACGCCAGGTCGTTGAGGGCCTGGGCCTGCTTCCCAATACCTGTGTCTTGCCTCACCACAACACCTTCGGCAAGAACTGGGCACAGCAGGTGACCGCCTTGCTCCCCAACGCCGTGCTACTCGGCATCGATGAGCAAACTGGCATGATTGATGATGGCGCAGGCGCGCGCAAGTCTGCCTGGCGCGTCTACGGGCGCGGCGCCATCACCCTCTATCGCCAGGGTCAGCCAACCATCCATGCAGCAGGCACGCAATTCGATGACGACTTTTCGTTGGTATAACAAGGCTTCGTAAAAGTCGCTTGTTATACCAACGAAATGCTTTTCCAGCCAGCTAGTAGGTCACAAGCGTAAAACCGCTTTTGAGAGTCACTGGCCGGCTTTTCTTGTACGAGCGCCAGGCGGTTTTGCTCATAACAGCCTGTTTTCGCAGCAGTTCAAGTTGCTCTTCGGTAAAATGCTCGGACGCCACAATCACGGCGCTGCGCAATTCGCCGCGCACACTATTGATGAAGGTCTCAAGTTCCGCGAGGCGCTGGACGCTATAGGGCCGTCCCTGAACGGCCAGCCGGGCCAGGTCCGCCCACTGCCTGCTGGGGATGCGAAGCAGCGCAACTTTTTCCTTGATAAAGTCGGTCATTTCAGCAAAATCCGGCCTAAAATCAGTCACCTGACACCTACCCTCTTCAATAAAATACTGCTGTGAAATCGGTGCTTACGCGACAAAATAGGAGCGACGAAACCTGTGTTTCAGCTAGCACTACCAGGCGTGCTCTCAATAAACTTCGCAATGTGCTGCGCGATCTCCTCGCCCTTCTCCTCCTGCAGAAAATGGCCGGCATCCTTAATCACCAGCTCCGGCTGCTGCTTCGCAGTGGGGATGAGCGCGCGGAAAAAGTGCTCGCCGCCTCTGGTGATGGGGTCGCCATCGGAAAACATCACCAGCGCGGGCTTCTGCCAGTGCGAGAGGCCCTCGCGCGCCTGGCGCATCTCGGCGGCTCCAGGGTCGTCAGGATGAATAGGGACCAGCAGCGGCCAGGCCATAGCGCCGGCCTTGTAGGAGACATCGGGGAAGGGACTCTCGTATGCCTCGATCACCCCCGGCGCCACCTGATCGCGATGCACCAGGCCCGTGACAATCGACTTGCTAATCGACAGGTCAGGCGAGCTGGCCGCGAACCCGCGCCAGCGCATAAACGCCTTGCTCATCGGCTCCTCGCCTGTAGGCAGCCCGGTATTCATAATCACCAGGCGCGCGAAATTCTCTGGCAGCCATGTCGCCACAGGCAGCCCGATCAGGCCACCCCAGTCTTGCACAACCAGGGTGATGCCCTCAAGTCCGAGGGCCTGGATGAAACCCACCAGCGTGGCGCTATGCATCTGAAACGAGTAATCGCCGCGCTCTGTGAGCTTATCCGAGCGACCGAAGCCAATGAAGTCCGGCGCGATAACTCGCTGCTTCCTGGAGAGCGTGGGGATCATTTTGCGATAGAGGAACGACCATGAAGGCTCGCCGTGCAGGCAGAGGGTCACCTCGCCCCGGCCCTCGTCCAGGTAATGGACCCGCAGACCGTTCACCTCAACATAATGGGGCTGGTACGGGAAATCGGGTAGGTTCTCAAAGCGCTTGTCTGGTGTGCGGAGTACCGCCATTGTATATCTCCTGTCACTACTGCAACCTGAGCATCAACGTGAAACGTCTCTATTGGGTATGCGCCGCGCATCTATCATAGCACATCTGGCGCTATGGTTATAGGCACGTCTGCCTGGTAAAATTGCGCCCCGGCACCCCCTGATCAGCACTTTATCCCGGCCTGTGACGCACCGTGAGCAGTTTGTGATGCAACATATCTCCGTTGTGATCTTTTTGAGAAGTCCGCGCGGTATCTTACCCATATGCAAACTTTGGATGCACGGTCAAGCCTACAAAAGAGGGACGCTGACGGCATTCTTTTAGACAACAACCAGAAGATTGCAGACAATTATCTTATATCACAAGAGAGGCCAGAACTCATGAGTAAGGATATCCGCGAGCTACCAGACGAGGTACAGGCAAGGGCCGATGGAGCAATGCCCAGACGGAAGGTTATCAGCGAGCGCCCCTTTCCCAGCAAGCCGTGGAGTATTGTCGGATTGATAGGTACCGGGCTGATTCTCGGCCTGATTATTGGGCTGCTTGTAGCACAACTATTTGTGGGTACCCCCACACCGACCACACAGCCAACCACGACCAGCAACGTAGCGCAAGTTGCCGTTCCGGCCCATAAGACCTACGACGCGCAGGCGCCGGCGGCGCTAACTGGGAGCACAGTCCATATCACCCTGACTATGCAAGACACGCTGATTACGATTGCACCGGGTATTGCCTACCAGGGCTGGACCTTCAACGGCACCGTTCCCGGACCGGTCCTGCGCGTGCGGCAGGGACAAACGGTGGTCTCCACCATCATCAATCATGGCACCATGCCACACTCAATCGATTTCCACGCCGCATCTACTCCCTGGAGCGTCAACTACCAGTCCATTGACCCCGGAAAGAGCTTTACATTCACCTGGAAGGCCATGTTCCCCGGTGTGTTTATGTACCACTGTGGCACTCCGCCCGTGATCTATCACATCGCCAACGGCATGTATGGTACCATTATTGTTGACCCCATCAATGGCTGGTCCCCGGCTAAAGAGTACGCGCTGGTCCAGAGCGAGTTTTACACGACCAAGAACGCCGATGGCTCGTACACCGCAGACTACAAAAAGATGATGAGTGTCAACCCTGACTATGTTGTCTTCAACGGCTACCAGGACCAGTACAAAGCGGCTCCACTGACCGTCAAGGTCGGACAGAAACTGCGCCTCTTCATCATGAATGCTGGCCCCTCTAATTTCTCGGCCTTCCATATCATCGGCGCGATGTTCGATGATGTCTACATAGACGGCAACCCCGCGAACCATATGCGCGGCAACCAGACCCTGACGATCCCGCCTGGGGGCGGCGCCATGATCGAACTGACCATCATGCAGCCAGGTCTCTACCCGTTCGTCACACATTCCTTCGCTGATGCGACCAAGGGCGCCGAGGGCCTGATCAAGGTTATACCGTAACGCACCACCTGTGTATGGCACGCATACTCACAAATCAGGAAATATGAGGGAGGCTGTCAGATGGCAGCCTCCCTCATTCACCTACTTCCATGACCAACGTCTCATTCCCAATCCCCCAGCATTCATACGATCTTCTCATTGCGTTTCCAGATTGGAACCAGGGCGCACAGCTAATCGTGTCCCTATTGTGAGAAAGATCTTCGATATAGTGACCTCTTTGAGAGGATGCTATAGTACAATTGGAACGGAAACGCAAACTTCCCCGTTTCAACTACGTCATGCAAGATAGCTCCACAACACACTAGAGAAAGGTTACAATTCTATGATTGATACCAAGACACTACAAGCGGACATTAAAACAGCGGCTCAGAACCTATCTGAGAAGCTACCCTTCCCCCAGGTAATCGTCCAGACGCAAGAGCGCGGAAAGCAGCTCGTCGGCACTGCCCAGGAGAAGGGCAAGGAAGTCATCAGCGGGGCGCAGAGCAAGTGGACCAGCCTGCCGCAGGAGAGACGCTCCCAGCTCATGATAGGCACTATCTCCGTGTTCACCGCTCTGGTCGTCACCGTCGCGACTATCCTGACCGTACGCTTCTTCCAGGGACGCAAGTAATCGTAGGACATACCCATGTGCCCCAGTTCACGGAGGGGCGAGGCAAGCCATCGCCCCTCCGTGAACTGGGGCCTTGCTATTACGGCACCTGGACGCCACGGTTCCTCCTGTTATAGAGCACAAGCA
>JBDTHH010000709.1:0-3288 GCA_039937055.1 Ktedonobacteraceae bacterium
CATTGGTGAAGCATACGTGGGGGCCGACGAAGACCCCATCTTCAATCGTCACCCCTTCAAATACAGAGACATGGTTCTGGATCTTGACGCGTGAGCCGATGCGCACATGCGCATCCACATAGACACCCTTGCCGATATTGCACGCCTCGCCGATATGCGCCCCCTCGCGTACATGAGCCTGGCGCCAGATACGTGTGCCCGCGCCAACATAGGCATCAGGCGAGACCTCGGATGTAGGATGAACGTAGAAAGATTCGCTTGCCATATATTTCCTCTCCAGCATAGTATGCGTTAGTGATACATCTATAAGACATTATAGTTGCTGCTGTGAATATCGCATAGCTTCGTTGGGGCTGGATGGGTAGAAAACTTATTATATGGTAGAATGTAGTATATAAATTGCATTCGTGCCATGTAGAGAAGGGATAATTCATGAAAAAGCGCAAAGGGCCATCGCTACCCAAAGCACTACGGCAGCAATCCGCATCGTACGCTTCACCTTCGGTTGTGCGCCGGGCGCGCGACTTTCCGTTGGTAGAATGTTGGATCAGTGCGGATTGGAAAAATGAGAGTCCGGGATTGGTACAAATCGTCGTCGCCCGCAAGCAACCCGACGATTCGATCTGTTTTGGCGTGTACCTTGTCGATAAGCTCTGCCTTGGCCTTAAAAACACGTTTGCCAGAGCCAATCGCCCCTATATACGTTACCAGGTTGAACTCGCACGCTTTTTCCAGGACATAGAGCCGCAGGAATGTTCAATCGACCTGGCGTGCCAGATGATCTATGAATCAATTGACTACGCGGCACAATTCGGCTTCACGCCAAACAAGGATTTTGAACTTTCACAACTTATACTGCCACCGCGCGGCGAGTATCGAGTAACACAGAAATTGAAGTTCGGTCAAAAAGGCAAGCCCCTTTACATTTCCGGCCCGCACGATAACCCCCAGGCGATCATCAAGCAATTAGAGGAGACTGCTGGCCCCGGCAATTATGACTACGTGGTTATGGCACCCCCTGATATATACTAAGCAGGCTTGCAGGAAGACAGATGCACGCACAAAGCCAGCTATACGCGTTGGCGCACCTCTAAAATGCGCAGGAAGAAGTCCTGGATGGTGATAGAGTCGATGTCTCCGCTGATGGCAAGGGCGGCGCGACAGCCAGCGGGCCAGGGGGCAAAGTGGATGAGAGGCGCCTCCAGTGCTTCGATCTGCTCCACAAGCAGGCTGCGGCGCTGCATCTGCTCCTGACGTGAGGTGCCTGAGCCAGTGGGCATGTCGAGGTAGAGGGCATAGGTAGCGGCCTCTTCCCACGCGCCATAGACGGCGGGATAGCCCTGCTCATGTAAAAAATCCATGATTTCCTGAGGGGTCTGTGGCGAGAGCGCGATGCAGGGGCAACGTGCGGCCTGAACAATGCATGAGTGGGCGGGGAGACGAACATCGGTGCCATACCACGGCGTCACTGGCTGACCCTCTACTTCGAGGTGGCGCGCCAGCAGGGTCGCGCGAGGAGTACATGTCGCCTCTACCCGCCAGTGGCCAGGGGCCTGAGGCGTGATCTGGAGCTTGAATTGGGCGCGCTCCTTCCACCATTGGGCGACATCATCCAGGCGCGCCATCCACACCGGCAGGCTCTGACCCCGGGCGTGGTCCAGCAGCAGCTTCAAGGCCGGTTCACAGAGCAGACCGCGCTCCGGATGGAGATTGAGCGTATAGATGCCGCCAAAGTCATATACACGCTGCATGATACTGCTCCAGATGCGGCCAACCTCCTGCGCATCGGTGATACGCAGCCGGTCGAAGATCATCTCATCATCGGGAATGCTGGTCGGGATGCGCAGAAGTGTCCCCTCGAAGTGCGGGCGCAGGGTGAAGGCGTTGCAGGGCATAGCCTGGAAGAGTTTCAGCGACTTTTCATAGCCGCTCCTGATCTGCGATTGCAGCACGTCGAGGTCGATGACATCATGCAGGACGGCCTCGTTACTCTCATAGGTGAAACCCAGGGTCGTGAAGACTCGCAGCGCCTCCTCCGTCCATCCCAGGTATGGGTTGCGAAACCCCTGGTAGGCGATGCGGCTTTTCTCGAATACCGCGATGGCCTGCTTTGTTTGAGCATACTGCTCTGTCTTGCTGAGGGTACGATAATCGTTATGGACATAGCCGTGGATACCCACCTCGGCGCCATAGCGCACGATCTTCGTCATCAAAGCCGGGTGCCTGCGCAGAACTACCGCTGGAATGAAGAACGTGGGCGCCGCGTTATGCGTTCGCAGGACGCCTATAATTGTGCGCAATGCATGGCTGGTGCGCGCCTCGGTGAAACCGAAACGCGTGAACACGGTCCACAGCCGTCGGGTGAAGTTGTGCGCCCCTTTTGTTTTGAGCGAAAAGAATACGAGATTCATGGCAATCCTCCACTACTCTATTTACTGCCACGCAAATTGCTTACCCTGCTCACGACCGGGCGGCGCACACGTATCTTCTTGCGAGACAGAGATGCCAGCAACTGCCGGTAGCGGTCAGCCATCATTTCCCAGCGAAAGGGCTGATAATCCTCGCTGGCATTCTGCACCATATGTGCGCGCTTCTCCGGGTGCTGATAGAGATCGATGATGGCCTCCGCGAAGCTCTCAACCTGCGCTGGATCGCAGCGCACAAGCGACTCCGGGCGGAACATCGAGTGGATGGCAGGCGTATCGGAAGCGATCATGGGGCGCTCCATCCAGGCAAACTCATAGGCCTTGGTGGGCAACACCAGTTCCATGAAGCCGTCGTAGCGGTACGGGATAATGCCAACGTCGCCATGTACGACGAAATCCACTACCTTGTCCGAGGTACAGGGATCGATAAACACCACATGGTCGCCGATACCCAGGTCAGCGGCCAGTTGTTTCAGGCGCGGCTTTTCCTCGCCCCGGCCCATGATATCCAGGCGCACATCCGGCCCGGCCTGCCGCACCAGGGCCAGCGCCTGGACGGCGATATCGATGCCATTGCGCCAGGCAAGTGTCCCATGATACATGAGGATAAAGGGCTGCTCTCCCGGTGTGGCATCGGCGGGCGAGGGGTGTCTATCGGCTATAGGAAAGACCTTCGGGTCGCTACTGTTGAGAATATTGGTGACCTTCGCCTGCGGGATACCGCGCCGCAGCAGCGCCTCCTCGAAGGGCCAGCCAACGGTGACCACGTGATGCACAAAGGCCGCCGAGATGCGCTCCTGCCAGATGGCCAGAGGGACCACTAATTTGCGCATACGTCCCTTGGATTTCGCCGCCATCAGTT
>JBDTHH010000710.1:0-2578 GCA_039937055.1 Ktedonobacteraceae bacterium
CGTGGCCAGAGGCGATCAGTTGATGCGCGTACTGCTGGTAGAGGGCCTTGCGCTGCGTCTGGTAATAGGGACCGTAGAAGCCCCCGACGACTGGCCCCTCGTCAACGTCCATGCCGAGCCACTGCAAACCTTCAATGAGGTAATCAACCGCGCCCTCAACGGTGCGGGCCGTATCCGTATCTTCAATGCGCAACACGAACGCGCCCCCGGTATGGCGCGCATACAGCCAGCTAAAAAGCGCTGTCCGGTAGCCTCCAATATGCTGGAAGCCGGTAGGGCTGGGAGCGAAACGCAGCCGCGGCCGGCTCGCAAGCGCGTCAATCTGCTGCTCCTGTGCATGATGCTCAAGCTGTGTCATGATATAAGTCTGCTCCTCTATGTCTTAGGGACAGGTACTATTTTAGCATAGTGCTGCTAGCCGTGTCACACACAATTCCTCCAAGGCGACATCTCTTCGTTCGCGCAGGGGCGTTGTTGACGTAGGGGCGCCGTTTACAAGCCCGCCTGGCAGGCCGATCACGTATGATGCCTTCAGGCTTGTAAACGGCGCCCCTATGCCCTCTAAACGAAAACGCGCGCCAGGTGTGTAGCTATGCTACCTGCTCTTCTAGCTGCTCAACGGTCTGGCTAACCAGTCGCAGCACGAGCTGGAGTACCTCTTCGTCAAAAGCGAACTTTGCCCCGGCAGCCTCGTAGAGTTGCGGCACCGTCCTTGTAGCTCCTAAAGAGAGCGCGAAGCGATACTGCTGGAGCGCAGTTTTCGGATCATGTAGATAGTTGTTCCAGACCTGAAAAGCGCCTAGCGCGGCAAAGGCATACTCGATGTAGTAGAGTGGATCGCAATAAAAGTGGCTTGTCCCCTGCCAGCCATTGCTGCGTTCAGCTTCCAGGCCGCTCCAGTCGATATCTGGTTGATAACGCTGCGAGAGTTCCACCCATTTTTGCTGGCACTTCTTCGCATCTAGCGCCTGCTCTAGATGGTCATAGACCCAGTGCTGGAAGGCATCCCCTATGATAATTGCTGGTAAGTAGTTGGTAAGCATGCCCTCAAGGTGCTGGATGCACAGCAGTGCTGCCTCTTGCTTTGTACACAGTCCGGCCTGCTGGAGATACATGGCCCCGATAAACTCCATGCTTGTCGAAGCGACTTCCGCGAACTCTATTGGTACCGCTCCCTCTTTTCGCTGGTGGATATAGGGCAGTGGGATCGTCTCAAAAACATGAAAGGCATGCCCGGCCTCGTGAAAGATCAGGGGCACGATATCTGTAATCGAATTCACAAGCCCAAAAATGAAGGGGCGATGCCTGACCTCCAGCGGCAGGTTATAGCCAGCATCCGCCTTGTAAGGGCGCTCCTCCAGATCTAAGAGCCGCTCCTGGAGCATGATGTCAAAGTAGCCTCCCAGTTGAGGATCGATGAGATGAAAGGCGGTGGCGCATTGACGCAACAATCCATCTACATCGGAGACGGCGCGCGGCGCTTCCCTGGCTCGTGGATTTACCCACACATCCCACGGACGCAGTTTCTCTACCCCTAATTGCTGACGACGTTTCTCCCACAGGCGGTGGGCGGCCGGCACAATGACCCGCTCAACGTCCTCATGCAATGCCCGACAACCAGCCGGCGTGTAATCAAAGCGTAACAATTGCTGCCAGCGATAGTCCCGGTAGTTCTCATAGCCAGCGTTACGCGCAATTTGCTGCCGCACCTGCATCTTCTTGCGCCAGACCTCATTGAGCCGCTCCTGATCCATAAGCTGGCGTTCTGCCATGGCGCGCCATACGCGCTCGCGGCGCGCGCGCTCAGGATCATGGAGAATAGTGTATAAGGAAGGTAGTGCCACCTCCTTTCCCTCCCACATAACCATCTGATCCCCGCCGATCTGCACATATTCGTCGCTCAAGGCCTTATCGTTATTCAACAGCGACAGGTTCTCCTCGCGGTAAAGTGCTGCCTCCGCGCGCAGGTTGCGCAGCGGGATGGCAAACCCCTCTGGCTCTAGCCCACTGGCCAGCAACTGCTCTTTTACCTGCTGATCCAGCGTCTGTACCGGAGCATATACCTCCTCCATAAATCGCTGCTTACGCTGCGCGCGCTCTTCGTCTGCCGTATTCTGAGTGCAGGCAATCTCGAATCTCATCGTGGTCTCGTCGACGAGCGCGCTCAGACTCGACCACTGCATCAGCCAGGGCTGCAATATCTCAGGCGAAAGAGCACTGTTCAATAACTCGCGATACCAGGGCTCGATTTCTGCCCAGCTTAAAACTTCAAACTCTTCGCTTGTCTGGGGAAGTGAGGTGAACATAGAGAAAACCTTTCTTCAATAAACTATTATTTTAGACCATTATTTTTCGAGAGTGTAAAAATATGATACAGTACCAATGGGAAAGGAACAAGTTACTATGTCACGACATCCTCATGCCAGTGAACTGATCGTGCCTCTCCTGCCGGATACCGTCGCGATCTCTTCCGACGGTGTTCTTCATATAGCCGAACATAGTGTATCCGATCTGGTGCGGGGCTATGGCACGCCGCTCTGTATTTTCGACCGTGCCACGATTGTGCGTGCCTGTCAGG
>JBDTHH010000711.1:0-14490 GCA_039937055.1 Ktedonobacteraceae bacterium
CCCGCAATGTAGTCGATCACCAGGTACCAGCAGCCGTCCTCAAAGAAGTAGTCATGGAGCGACGGGATCGCTGGGTGCCTCAGACGCAGGAGGAGCAGCGCCTCTCGCAAAAAGCGATCCGTGTGTGAGTTGCCACTGCCAGGCAAGGGAGGCAAGGCATACTCTGTCAGGTATTCCGCCGCCATGCTGCCCGTGGATTTTCTGATCAGCAGCGCGCAGTCGAGTTCCGCGATCACCTCTTCTGCAAGTATAGAGTCTGCACGCACCTGCTTCAAGGCGAACAGCTTAGCACGTTCCATATGAGAGGCCAGAAACACACGCCCCATCCCCCCATGTCCCAGCACCGCCTCTACACGGTATTCTCCATTGCGCAAGATGCGACCCACCGGCACCTCTCGCCCTCTGACCTCTTGCCGATCATGGATCCCCGCCATAGCTGCTCCCTTCCTCCACTACACGATCATCCTGGTAGCTATAGTAGCGAAGGTTTGCCTCTTCGTCAACAAGGGAACGGCCATATCCCTGGTCCGCGTAGGGGCAATGGCAAGGCCGTCTCACTCTACGCGGACAGCTTCGCGTCCGCTGGCTGCTTGCGATAGCGATACATCCCTGTACTGCACAGCCAGCCCAGCATAAGAAGAGGAATCAGCGGCAGTGTTATGCCAGGAACAGCATACAAAATTGTGTATGCTACAATCAAGCCAATCGCTATTCCGGCAAATGCCACGAGAAACTCGCCATTGCGCCTACGCCAGTAGACACCAATTGCGGCCAGTATCAGCAAATCAAAAATACCAATGCCATACTTTCCCCACGGCAATTGGAGAAAGAAATTCGCATAAAGCTGTCCCGCCGGCACACTTGCATTCGGCGCCACCGTGGTCGAAGGATGCGCTGTCAGCACTACCTGTGTTACATCGAGAATACTCATCACCAGCAGGAAGATCAAGAATGGCCAGAACTTCGCGGGTATCACACGTCCCAGCAGCATCCCGGCTCCCACCGCTACCAGCACATCAACAATATTCGTCCAGGGATACCAGCCCAACGAAAAGGCGGCCCCAAGCACCCAAAGTACTAAGGCAATAACAAATACAACTATGACCTGCCAGGTCTTGACCTGCCTCGTTCCCCACGGAATCGCTATACAGAGCAACGCCAGCACAAGTGATAAGAGCAACGATAGGAAATTTGCCACCATAAGCTCCTCTCTTTGTGCAGTCTCACCATAGTATTTCGCCACGGTCGCTGCAACACTATGCCATGATAAGGGGTATAACCAGAATGCACAAACAGCTTCTATTGGCAGTATAGCTGAAGGATGTGCTAAAACGCAAGATGGGCATTTACACTTTTCTAATTTTTATAGGATTGCAACCAGTCAGGAGTTCCCAGGAGTTGACGTACACAAGCATTCGTGTTAGCTTATTACAGTCACATACATGACAATCAAAGAATGAGAGGCACATCACTTGTGAGCATAGAAGACGCGAAGCCACCAGCTACTCCAGAGCAAACAGCCTCCGAACAGTGGGGATCATGGGGGCCAACCAATGGAGGTATGACATCACCGCCTCTGGCGCCTCCTCCGCCCCCGATACAGGCACAGCCACAAGCTCCAGGGGCTATAGTATCGTCGCCGTACCCTTATTCCGAATATGCTTCAGGGTCTCCTCCACCACTCCCTCCCTATGGCGCCTATGCCTTGCCTTACGGCTATCCGGCAGGCATCCCGCCAGAACAGGGCCACTCTGATGGCTACCTCACCGGGATCGCGATTACCGCGCTCGTCTGTTCTATTGTGGCGATCCTGGTCGGGTTATTCTGGCTATTCACGTTCTTGATCACGCTTACAGCAACAACGTCTCTATCAAGCTCATCAAGCTCATCAAGCACGACATCCGCGATCACAGGCGCGCTTATCATCACGATCATCTTGCTCACCTTCACGCTCGCCAGCCTCATGGGGGGCGGCTTCACGCTCTACCACAGCATTCGTGCCTTGATGAGGAAGCCTTCGGCCATCTTCAGATTGCCGGATTTCTGGGTATTCCTCGTGCTCTATATCGCGGTTCTCGGCGTTGAATACGCGCTGTATAGCGGTGGGCAGTACCTGGCGTCATCCGGTTTCATGCTACTGATGCTCGCGTTACTGGTGCTCGCCGCCGCACTTCCCGCGTTCACCCTGATCGCCCTGGGCTTGTGGCGGCTGCGGCCCTTGCAGGCAACCTTCACCTGGCGGCGCATGCTGGTCTCCTTCGCCAGCGGCATCACCTTCACCGTGAGCATGGCATTGTACATGGAATACACAGCGCTAGTGCAGCTTTTCAGCACATCCTTCAATCAATCCTCTTACAGCCAGTGCCTTGTCGCGCCCACGCTACCGGTATGTCAGAATCAGAACCCCCAGGGTCTGGCGCCGCTCCTCACAAACGTGGGCCTGCTGGCGGCTATCGTGGCGATACCACTGATTGACGAGTTTACCAAGCCGCTGCTGATCGTGGCGTTTATGGGCAAGGTCCGCTCAGCGGCCGAGGCCTTCGCTATGGGGCTGGTATGCGGCGCGGGCTTCGGCCTGATCGAGGCGCTCTTCCTCGTCGGGGTAGTCTACAACAACTGGGCCGCCCTCACCTTGATTACCAGCAGCCTGGTCATCGTACAGGGGTTTGGCGCCGCTATGGGCACGCTCGGCTGGTACTACATGACGAGGACCAAAACGCACCGCGCGCGCAACGCTATCGTCTGCTGGGCCTGCGCGCTGCTCCAACACGTCCTCATCAACACCCTCCTGGTATCATCCCTGCTGCCCGACCCCATCGGTTCAACGATCAAAGGTTGGTTGCTCAATCTCGGCACACTGTCGATTCCAGGGGCAGTGATCGCGTATGCTGTTGGGATTGTTCTCATCCTGGCGCTTTTCATCTACATAGCAGGCAGCCAGCAACTAACAAATAAGCCTCATTTTTCGTAGAGGCCCGATGTATGACTCTCCCATGAAAATAGGGGTTGGGCGATCCATTTTCGGTCAAAATCGCGTAGTAGTCCATCGGCCAGAGAAGGCGGTTGAGAGAGTCGAGATCATTGGGATGGATTGCGCGCAGATGTGTTCTCCCTCGTGGCTACGCGCGTGAGTTGCTGGTCTGCACACGGCTTTTTGGCCATTGTGAACCATTTCCAGTTTCTTTCAACTGGCCGCTGTGGCCTCAGTATCCTGGTGGCTCTCTCTGCTTATGAAGTGGCTTCACAAGCCAATATAGCAAGAAGAGCTTTCACCAGGATACTGAGGCCATGTGAGCCATGCTGATCTTCCGCGCAGCTGTCTGTGTCGCTCTTAGCCCTCAATGACCTGGATCTCTCTCAGGTGATGCGCTAGCACCGAGAAGGTGGCCTGCCAGCGCACCTGGCCATTCTGGTTGCTCAACGCCTCGATGAGATCCCGCTGCTGATCTTCGTTGAAAGAGACGCAATAGGTCAGGTCAGGACTCATCATGAAGAGAAAAGGGATGGCTCCAGTATGTACACCAACCGACCACCCATCATCGCTCAGGTGCAACCCCTCGGGGAGCGCCTTTATCTTCTGGCGCGCTTGCAGCGTGCCACTGGCTGCATCTAGCTTCGCCAGATAGTACCCTGTGCGATTCGCCTCGACCACCTGGAGCGTGTGGTCGGTGAGGATCATCGGTGAAGTTCCGATGCAGAGGGGACAGATCAGGAACGCATCAGGATCTGCGTGACTGGGTCGCTGTTGCCAGAGCAGGGAGCCGGTGCTGGTCTGAAGCGCTCCCAGCCACATGAAGTTTGCTGCATAGAGGACTCCATTGCGTGTGAGCAAGGTGTCAGGAAAGGCTCCCAGCGGCGGGGAGGTCCAGAGTTTTGCCCCGGTGTCCAGCGCAAAGGCCCCAATGGTTTGCGCCGGATGGAGCACCATGGAGGCGTCAACGGTTGACTCCTGATCGACCGCCAGGTACACGGCTTCGTTGGTGAGCACCAGACGTGACGGCCCGACAAACCAGTTAAGATGCTGGGGCGAGGTCACGGGCACGCGCCAGCGCAATGCACCGCTCTGGGCGTCGAGTGCAAAGAGATCAGCAGACGGCTTTTGATCCGTTCTAGGAGTGACCCCAGAGACCGCTATTCCCACCACCGACCCGTTGCTGCTCGCCAGGTTGGTCAACATCGCACCGGGAAGACGCCGCTGCCAGCGAAGCGCTCCGTTGGAGGTATCGATGGCCTCAATCTGTTCCTGGACCAGACTCAGATAGAGAGTGTTCTTGACGACCACTGGGGTGCTCGAACCAGTCAGACCGCTCAGATGGGTCCGCCACAAGAGAGAGCCATCGCTTGCTTTGAACGCAGAGAGGCTGGAACCACTGGCGACAAAGACAGTGCCAGCGGCGACAACAAGCCTGGGTTCCACAGTGGTGGCGTCGATGAGCGTCGTGGGAGCAGGAGCGTCGCTGAGCAGAGCGGACCAGAGTTGCTGACCGCTGACCGCATCGACCTTGGCAAGGGTGCCAGCGGCGAGCACATAGAGGGCTGCTGGTCCCTTTTGCCCAGAAGCGGCAGGTCCTGGAGCCTGCTTGAGATGGCCGAGAACGGCGAGCAGACTGCCTAGCAGCACCAGCACGAGGCAGGCGGCAGCCAGCAGGCTGAGGAAATGCGTCCCCCCTTGCCGCCTGGGGAAGGGAGCGTGACCTGCACGATGCTGCCCGTTCTGGGGAACAGGGGCCTCTTGTCCTGGCAGCAGCACCAGCAGGGGAAGGTCCTGCTGATCCTGGTGGGATGAGCCTGCTTGGAGGCCTGCCCAGACCTGAGCAAGGATCTGTCCTTGCACGACATCAAGGGGAGGATTCTGGCTTCGACCACAGGCTCGCCTGAGCGTCTCCAGCAGGGCAGCATTCCGTGGATCTTGTTCTTCGGGAAGACGATCTTCTCCGTTCATTGTTTAACTCCTTTCCGGTTCGGGATAGCGTAGCCGCAGACGGCTGAGCGTTCGAGACAGGAGCGCGCGGAGCGTATTCTCCGGCTTCCCAAGCAGCTCGGCAATCTGCGCAAAAGAGAGGTCATTGCCAAAGCGCAGGTGGATCACCTGTTGCTCAAGAGGTGACAGGTGGGTCAATACCTGGTAGAGACCCGCATAGGCTTCCCGCTGAAGGGCATGCTGCTCCGGGGTCAACTCCTCGTCAACCGTCTGAAGTGCCAGCTCCAAAGGGAGAAAGCGCACACGACGGCTACGTCGATAGTGATCGACCAGTTTATGGTGGGCAACTCGCTTCAACCAGGCCAGTTGCTCTGTTCCAGAGAGGGTGGAGAATGTCTGGTTTTGCAGGGCTGCTAGAAAGACATCAAGCAAAAGATCCTCCGCCTCTTGAGGAACGGGAAGTCGATGATAGATATAGGCCAGCAGGGTGGCGGCATGCGCTTGATAGCAGAGTGCATCAGTCGCCCCTCTCTCCAGACCCGTCGAGCGCGATGTCTGGTGTCTCACATTCGTTGCTCCTTTCACAGACCATATCGAACGAGCAACGCAAACGCAGCAAGCAATGGAGAACAAGAGGGCGTGTCTGAGTGTCAATCCCATTTTTTCCCAATCTTGGAAGGAATAGAGAAGAGCCATCGTGGTCTGCTTCCAAGACTTCGATGAGCTGAACAGAGAATGATAGTAAATAAGGTCAAATCTGCACGAGTTTTAAGGCGAACGTGAGAAAATCAGCGCGAAACATAGGATTTGACCATTGAGAAGCTGGAGAAACCGCCTTCCATCTGGTATACTCCTTCTAGAACATGGTAATAACGTTCGCGGGTTGCGAGATGTGTTGCTGAAAGATACGCTCCATAGACCGTTTGTGGGAGGCGCGAAGACTGATGGTCGCACCAGCAGTAGAAGGCATTGATCTCTTCAAAATTGCGGGCCGCTCCATTTCAGGATGGGTTCCCAGCTTCAAGATAGGTGCAACTTCCCCTGTCAAGCAGCCGTTTTGTAGCCAACTCGAAGAGCGCCTGCTTCTGTGGCTCGAATACCATCCCCACGTTGTCAGTTACGCTCGTGGCGACATTGGTTCCCAATTTGCGACGGCCTATCGATTGCCCATCCCGAAACACGCGCCATTCGCGATTGGCTACACATTTGAAGGCAAACCCCATGACTATCTGCCCGATGTGGTGGGGACGCTCTCGAACGGGAAGATGTTCATCGCTGAGGCAGGGATGGAGGACGACAAACGAGGTGATCGCAACCTTGCCAAAGCGGAAGCTGCACGAAGGCTCGCACGCTTCCAACAAGGTATCTTTTGGATTGGGACCGAGCGAAGGTTGACCCGTGCGTACCACTACAATCTCGTGTACTTGCATGCCAGGCGCAAGACGTTTCCGGCCTTTGCTGAGATTGTGCTGGCAGTGCAAGAGATCTGGCCCTGGGGAGACGTTGCCAGCGTTGAAGAGGTGGAAAGTCGTCTTGCTGGGCGGTGGCCTGCCACTCTGGTAGAAGCGACGATCTGGAAACTCGTGGGAGAGAGCCTGGCCTCGGGACATCTGTTGGTCGACCTGGAGCAGCACACCCTTGATCGTCTCCTTCCCCTGGCCTTGCTTCCCCCTGATGCTCCCGCACTTGTGCCTCCATCCCTCCCTGAGACGCTTGAAGCTAAGCCTCCTGAACAGCACGTCGAGACACCAGCTTTGCCAGAACAGAGGGGGCTGATTGCTGGCCCAACTGTTGATGTCTCCGCCTTGGAAGATCAGCAACGGGAGCAGTTTCACCGGAATCTCCGTGCTGTGGAACACGTGCTCGCCGGAGCCTCTCAAGCCAGCGTTGCGAAAGCGTCAGGAATTTCGCCTTCAACGCTCTCTCGCCTCGTCCAGCGGACCCGCGAAAGAGGGCAGAAGGCCTGTTTGCCCCACGGGAGCTATCGCCGCACGACGACCATGCACCCTGCTTTCCAGGAGTGCATCCGGCGGCTGTATTTGCTGCCCGTCCGATTGTCAATGACCGCGATCCATGAGCATGCTGAAATGCGAGAGGTGGCGACGCGCTTGGAGAAAGATTCTAGCGCTCCCGCCAAACTTCCCTCCTACGATCAGGTGCGTCGAGAGATCCATCGATTGGAGAAGGAACCGGATCTGGTGGCCGTGCGTGAACAGGCAAAAGCGCTCCCTCGTACGCGTTCCTCTGCCGTCTCGTTTGTGCTCTCCATTCCGGCTCCGGCACTCCTTACCCAGGTTGATGAGCACTCCCTCGAACTGTATGTGGTCACACCCGACGGCATTGCTGTCACCCAGCGGGTGCATGCTGCGGTGCTCGTGTGTGTCAAAACGGCAGCCATTCTCGGAGCGGTCCTCGCTCTCGGCCCGCTCAAAGAAGAGGATTACATGCGCCTTTTGAAGCAAGCAGTCGAGCCAAAAGATCGCCTCGTGTTGCAAGCAGGATGTGAGCATTCCTGGCCCTGTTACGGCAAACCGGCCATTGTCTTCCATGACCGGGGCAAGATCTTTACTTCCGAGCGGGCGCGCCAGGTCCTGGTTGACCGCTTAGGCATTATCACTGAGCAAGCCCCTCCCTACGCGCCTTCAGCGAAAGGAACGGTGGAAGCGTTGTTTCGTTGGATGACACAGCGTTTTGAACGACGTTTACCCAATACCAGTTACGGCGTCCATGATGCAAAGCGAGCGGCGGAGGCAGGGGGCATGACGCTCGAAGAGCTAGAGCGCTGTTTCATTCAGGCGGTAGTGGACGATCATCAGCAAGCCTGGGACGAATTGCGACGACAACGACGCTCGGTGCTCTGGGAACAGGCAGTGGCGCAGAGCGGAGTGCCACAGTATCTAGGATCTCCCGATGATCTGAAACTGCTGCTCATGAAGGCCGTGAATCGTAAGACCCCTCATCATGGCTATCAGGTCTCTGATGACCATCGGCTCTCCTTTCAGGGACGTTGGTATGTCTGTCCCGGCCTGCTTTCGCGGCTGGCAGGTCGCGAGTTTGACGTGTTTTTTGACCGACGCGATATCAGTGTGCTCTACTTGTTTGTGGATGGGGTCTACGTCGGAGAGGCATACTGCCCCCAATTTCTGGGAGATCGCGTCAGTGAATGGGAAGCCAAAGCTATGCGCAAACATGACGAGATGATGGCAAAACAGGCACGTGAGCAGGGGCAAGAGGTCCGCGCCCGTATTCAAAGCGAAGCGGGGCGAGCACGCAAACGAAGATCCGCAGAGATTCGTCAAGACGAACACAGTCGCCAGTGGGATCGGCAACGCGAGGAGATCCATCCAGCAGAGGTTCTCGAATGGTTAGCAAGCGTCAAGCCCAAGAAAGCTGCCCCGGCGAAACTGCCGCCTGCCGTCCCAGATGCCGATCCTGATCGGCCCGTACGGGCCTTACCTGTTCGCACGGTACGAGAGGAGCCGTTGTCATGACCCATCCTCTCTTCAGGAAGGACATCTTCGTCGAGACGGCCTTTGAACGCCGATTCCAGGCGATGCTACGTTCCGCCTGGCACAAGCGTTCCTGGCATGTCATCGTTGCTGATCCAGGTTCAGGCAAGACGATGGGTATTCGCGACATGGTCAAAACGGCTGGCTCACGAGCGATTCTGGCGGTGGTGACACCGAAAAACAACGAAGACGAGCAGGCCATAGGCGACCAACTCTACACGGCCCTTGGTCTACCCTTACGGGGACATTGGCGCACCCGCAAGCCCAAACTCATGGGACACCTGCACCAATATGGGACGGAGTGCATCATCGTGGATGATGCACATGATCTCTCCCTGGAACACTTGATGTTTCTCAAGGAAATCACAGACCAGGGGCGGTTACACTACGATCATCCGCTCGGGCTGTGCCTCGTTGCAGCAGGACGTGGAAACACGATCCCCTTGAAGGAAACGCTTGATCTGCCTGATCCCACCTGGCTCCAATTCCGTCGTCGTCTTGACAAGCTGAATCCGTTCTGCCGGATTGCAGGCCACACCAGCGAAGAAGTCCGCGAGGTCTTGGCGGCCCTAGAAACGGTGTATGGTGAACTCTTCCCCCAACTCAACTTACGCCGGTGGACAGGTTCCATCTACACGTGGCTGACCCAGCCGGTTCTTGATCCCACCAGTTCTGGGCGAGTGACGATGGATTACCTGATGAAGCTCGTGACCACCGCCCTGGAATGGACCTATCAGGCTGGAGAAACCGACGTGCGGGCAGAAACGTTGGAGGCGGCAGCTTCCCTCCTCGTGCTTCGCCGTGATACGTTTTGGCTGATTGACGGAGCAGGACCAGACACCCTCGCCCCTCAATCAAAATCCAATGGACACGAACAGGTGGGCGAGACGGAAGCAGAGCAGGTCTCTTCCCTCGTGCCTCAGCCTGAGCAACCAATGTTGACCCCGGAAGATCTGGTGGAGCAGGCTCGATCTCGACCATCTGAGTCTTCACCAAAGAGTGACGTCCAAAAGGCAGCGTCACAGCCCATCCAATCGACGAAATGCACCTTTTCTGGGGTCGTTCCTCTTGATCTCAAGCGGTTTCAGAAAAGCGGCGTCTCGCTTGTGGAGTGTCCCAACTGTGCAAGGATGTGGACCCTCGAACCGCGCGGTGGTGTTCTGCGGTTCAAGCTTCACGACAAACGCAAAACGACGACTCCCAATACCGGACAGCGATGGGCCAAACAAGGGAACGTGGACTGGGATGTTATTGGCACGTAAAGAAGTATCATTTGACACCTGTCTTTGTCAAAATCTCATGAGCTGTCCTCTCAGGAATCTGACAACAGTGATCCAAAGACTGGACAGAGAGAAAGAGGAACTGACTATGCATCGTCTATCCGACACTATCACACAAGCACGGTTTCAGGGAGCGCTGTTCGTCAGCCGGACACACAAGACGATGATCGATGCAGGATACGGATGGGCCGATCAACGCACCGGTCGACCAAATACGCCAGAGACTTCCTTTCAGATTGCTTCCATCAGCAAGCAATTTACTGCAGGAGCGATCTTGCTCCTGCAAGAGCAGGGAGCGCTTTCGGTCCATGATCCGCTTGAGCGCTGGCTGCCTGAGTGTTCAAAGGAATGGAAGTCGATTACGGTGCATCACCTCCTTACTCATACCTCTGGCATTGGCCACTGGGGGGACTTCCCTCATCTGAGCCTCTATCACCCGATAGCACATACGGACCTCTTCGCAGTTTTCCAACAGGTGCCGCTCAAGTTTGCTCCAGGCACTGCCTGGGCCTACAGTAGTCCGGGATATGTGCTGCTGGCGCACATCGTGGAACACATTGCCGGGGAACCGTATGCCCAGTTCGTCGAGCGCAGGATACTGGCTCCCTTGTCGATGACTCGGTCGAGTGTTGGAACCCACTCTTCCCAGCCAGAACAGCAGGCTGTTGGATACGCTGGGAAGAAGAAATTGCCTTCCTTTGATCTGGATACGGTCGGTATTGGTGCCGGTGATGTGTGGGCAACTGCTCGTGACTTGGGGATCTGGAATCAAGCCCTCATGACGCCCGACCGGCTGCTCACCGCAGAGTCGCTGACCCTCATGTTCACCTCCCACGTCAGCATCCCCGATGCGGTAAGTGAGATCCATGATGCCTCGTATGGGTATGGATGGTTTAGAGCGGAGATCGGCGGCCACCATGTCTGCTTTCATCCGGGAGATAACTCGGGCTTTGGCGGACTCAACCTGCTGGTTCCAGCGGCGACTCTCACGATCATCCTCCTGGCCAATGACGAGGATTTTGACCTCTGGAGTCTCGGCCAGACCCTCTTGGGTCAGGCATTGGAAGAAACCCGGAAAACTGAGCGAGAGGCAGATGGACATGCTTAGGGTGGTGCTCGATGTGACAGCATCTCTTCCATTGCTAGAATCAGCGAGGGTGCGCAAGAGCAGATTATCAGGGTTTCAGGCCACTCGACGTTTTTGCATATCTAAAATGGGACGAACCATATCCTGGACAGTAAAAGACAAGAGACGCCCATCAGGCAAGCGCGGAGCAGCGGCATTAACCCGTTCGCAGAGTGTAGCGAGGTCCCGATTGTATTGCCGATCATTGAAAGGACGAAGCGAAACCTCCACCGTGTCCTGTCCTTGCCTGATCAACCCTGGCAGATGGAAAAAGGGAGCCAGTCGTTTCCAGGTGGCTTGCTCGTATGATGTCGGAAAATACTGATCACGCGTCCACATCACCAGATTTGCCAGAGCTACCTTGAAGACGGTCATCACCTGATCTTTGCGGTTGTCCAATTCATACATCGCACGTTCATTCATTTTGAGGTCTTCTAAAGCACGTAACAACGTACGCTGTTCCTGGCAATAGCGCTCACACTTGCGATGTTCTTGATTACTGGTCTCATAGGCTTTCCATTGTCGCTGTTGATACTCCTCAATTTCAGCATCGGCAACGGCTTTTTCTTCTTTGATCGTTTTCCGCAGGCGCCAGTCTTCCATTTCTTGCTGTTCCAACTCGATTTGATGGTTGTTGAGAATACGATACAGTTCCCTGGCTCGCTCTTTCGTGAGTTGACAGCGCTTGGTGTACAACTTACTGGCGTTGTGAGAACGTTTGCGCGCTCCTTCCGCCCAGCGCTGGATGTTAGTTAAGCGCTTTTCCAGGGCAGCCCGTTTCCGAGCCACTTCGGAGTTCTCCACTGGCTTCTTGCTGTAGCCATGGTTCGTATCTAAACCCAATGGGAGCAAGAAATCGCGGATGATATTTTCTTGGAATGGCCACCGTTGCGTGTAGGTTTGAGCAAGTTGTACTGCATCAATGGTCGAGGCTGTCGTCACAATGGGAATAAGTTTGAACGTCGTAGGTGGTCGAGGACCTGGTGTCGCTTGCCATCCATCCTCCCACCACATACGTTGCTTCCAGTCAAGATCAGCATCCCAGCGCCCGGGGTATGCTCGCTCTTCTTCTGTGGGAGGCAGGGAAACCTGATGATGCAAATCACGGATGAGGGCCACACGAAGCTGAAGAAACTGTCCTTTCTGGTCAGGCAACGGGAGAGCAATGGATGCAGGCGCTACCTCGCGGAGAACCGCTCCTTGCTTTGAAACGTGCAGAGGAACAAAGCTTCCGATGTCAGAGAAGGAGTCGAGTCCAACATACTGATCAGTTCGTAGGATGGAGATGGCCGTTCGCCCTGCTTCTTTCAGGCCGGCGAGAAATTTCGCCGCCATTCCCTCACGATCTACAACAATCTGCTCAATGGTACCCGCGCCCGTTTCTTGCTCATAGCGCTTCACAACGGCGGGCAACCCCAGCGTCAGATGTTGATCCCCACGATGAGTGGTGACAAGCAGAGGATGGCCAGACGCATCATGCAGTAACACGAGTGCTCGACTGCCCAGAATGGTGCTCAGCCGTCCGACCAACCCACGAGGGATCAGGGTATCCGTGTAGACCGGCTTGCGGTGCCCATCAATGTAAAAGAGTGCTTGTGTGTCGGTCCCGACGGAGAGTTCGGGTTGCCACAAGCGAGTTGTCCATCTAGCGAGAGCGCTCGTCAACACCTCAGCACCATTGGACCTGGCAACTTCTGCGAGAAACCGCTCGGCGTAGAAATAGCCGTAGGCACGCGGCCGCCCAGTAAGCAAACCAAGGGTGTCGCCCGTGTACCTGCGCAAATCCCAGGTCCGTTGTACATCAACCACCCCCAAAAACAACAAGGTGAGCAGGAGCATCTGACGAGACTTACTTGAAAGGCGAGCTAAACGTGATTGGTCTTGGGCCTTGAGTATTAACGGAACGAAAAACCACGCTAAGGAATTTGTCCTTCCCTGAATGGCAATAAATGGCGATGGCAAGGAGGTATTACAGAGCCAGCATATTCAGGGGACGGAGAGGTAGAGCCAGAATACGTGTTAAAATCTATCATAAAGCAGTGTCTGATGGCCACTTAAGGGTTCTCCCGCAGAAATAGTGCTCAGCAACTATAGAAGCAAGACACGAAGCAAAAAGGGCCATTGAAAGACGGCTCGTTTCGTTTTTTGAGCGGAAAAACGAGCCGTTCTTTTCCCTTCGACACATATTTGATCATCACTATATTGCTGAGCACTATTTTTGTGGGAGACCCAATAAGGTGAATCAGTGTGAAAAAGTTTGGAAGCGATAGTGATATCTTTGCCATGTTCTCCAGAGAAGCCAACTAAATAATCCTATAAAAAAAGCGAGGCTAATACTGTAATAAAAGGGAGCTACTGATTTGTATTCTATAGTTGTCAAGAGAAGTATCATTGATAATAACCATTGTATTATAGAAGAGGTAATATTGGTTGTTACGCCTCGTTTGCGGAGTGACTTTCCGTAACAACTACAGTCGTCAATTTGATATCCATAATGCAAAATAATATGAAGGATTGCAAAGGCTAGAAAGAGCGCGGAAACAGTTAAAGTTATAAACATGCGATATGTATTTACCGGAGTTAATAGAAGTAATGCGACAATAACCTCTCCCCAAGGAAATATCCTACTTATCCATAGACTACTTCGCTGAGGAAGCTTATATCGAGAAGAAAGCCTAGAGGCAAAAAATGCTGGGCTATCCAGTTTTGCAATACCTGCAACACCGAGTACTGCTGTGAAGTAGCAACCTAGAAGAATGCAAAGAATACTCATAACTATTTTTCTCCTTGAAATTAGAATTGCCTCGGTCTCCTTCAAGAAAGAGTACTACTTCCTTTGTTGGGGATCATGATCTCTTTGCAGAAAATGTACGAAAAGCGACAGATAAAAAGGTTGCCCTTACAGAAGCTTTGGCGTTCTTCAAGCGGATAACTATCTGTAAGGGCGTATGAAAGTACTTCGATATGTTACCTATGGATGAGTAGGTGAAACGGAACGGTCTGGCACAAACTTCCATTCGAGAAGCAAATGCGTTTCCTCAGAAAGATGCAGCCATGGCCCCAGGTCGAAATGAAATGGTTTCTTCGTAAAAGGGTGTATCAACTGTTTTTGCGTCCCTCCAAAGCGCTGTTTCCATTCGCGTACGGTTGGGACTGCTTGATGATGAGGATCATTCGGAGTGAAATCCGTTACGTCTACAATGGCGTTCCCGTGGATGCCGCGCCATGTGGTTGGTCCAACCTTGATGACCGTTTTCATTCTATTTCCTTTCTTTCAAGCGCGCTAAAAATGACTCTTCTAAAATGCTATCATCAGCAGCGACGCCCGGTATTTGTATAGGTGTAATAACAAATACCCTGGTTTGTTTTTCCGTAACGCTCATCATAGCACATCTCTACATTATATATGGTATTGTAGCTCCAGCAATCGTAATTCGCGCATTCCGTACCATCAGGCACGCACACGATATACTCAGGATTTTCGCATTCTTCGTCAATAGCGAATGCTGTTGGAGTTGATGCCAAGTAGCGGTAGGACTCCCTTATCTGGTGGATGAGTTCTGCTGAGTTTTGAAAAAGGGCATCAATCAGTATTCTGTGATGGTATGAAGAACACAAAATCACTGAAAGATGCATTGCAGCTATTTTGCCCGA